>CBFGPU010000088.1:0-7709 GCA_965650715.1 uncultured Haloferula sp.
TGCCGTACTCGCGCATCCAGCGGAAGTGGCGGCGAACCGTGGGCTCCCTCACCGAGCTGAAGACTTCCGCCACGCTCCCATCTAGATGGCGCAGCGGCGTCGGGAAACGCTCATCGGAAGCAAGTTCTCCCATGTCCGGCCACATCTCGATCTGCGTGTTCCCGGGCTCGAACTTCCCGCCATCGGAATAGTGGAACCATCCGTTCCCCGAACCATCACCCTCCGCGCGAAACCACCCCTGATAGCCACACACCAACATCCCATCCAGCGTTCCTTTTCCCTCCGCCATCACCGTCTCCACCGGAAGGATGAGAGTCATCCAAACACGGATCAAACCACGGAACACCGGCATCATCGTCCTCCCGATACGATCATTCTCCCTACAAGTTCTCACCCGAAAACGAGTCCGCAACATCTTCCGAAGAGGGGGCGTCCCGCGCCCCCTTTCATATCCCGGTAGAGCGCGGCGGCCCGCCGCACTGAATCTCCCCACCCCCAACTCCCCATCCGCGTTCATCCTGTCCATTCGTCCACCAACAAAAGCGCCCCGCCCTTTCCAGGGACGGAGCGCTCATTGAATCAATCACCCCGGCAAGGAGGGCCGGCGATAAAACCGCCTCAAATCTCCGCCACCGGCAGGCTTTGGACTTCCTCGCGGACCTTCTCGGCCAAGAGGGTCGAAAGGTAGCGTTCGGTGGACGAAGCACCGATCGTGACCACGCGCTTGCCTTGGAACTCCGGACGCTTGGCCACCTGGATGGCGGCCCACACGTTGGCTCCGGTCGAGATGCCGGCGGGAATGCCTTCTTCCTGATTCAGGAGCTGGGCGGTGGCGAAGGCATCCTCGTTCGAGACCAGAATGACCTCATCGACGATCGCGGTATTCAGATTCTTCGGAATGAAGCCGGCGCCGATCCCTTGAATCATGTGCGGACCCGGCTGGCCGCCGGAAATCACCGGGCTGGCGACGGGCTCGACCGCGAAGGACTTCAGGGCCGGGTTGCGGGACTTGATGACCTCCGAGACACCCGTGATGGTGCCGCCGGTGCCCACGCCCGCCACGAAGGCGTCGATCTTCCCGTCGGTATCGCGCCAGATCTCCTCGGCGGTCGTCTTGCGGTGGATCTCAGGATTCGCCGGATTGTCGAACTGGCCAGGGCCGAAGGAACCGGGGTTCTCCTCGAGCAGTTGCTTGGCCTTGGCGATGGCGCCGCCCATGCCGCGGGCGCGCGGGGTCAGCACGATCTCCGCGCCGAGCAGCCGCAGCAGCACGCGGCGCTCGACCGACATGCTTTCCGGCATGGTCAGGATGCAGCGGTAGCCCTTCGCACGGGCCACGAAGGCCAGCGCGATGCCGGTGTTACCGGAAGTGGGCTCGATGATCAGGCCGCCCGGCTTGAGCGAGCCGTCCTTCTCGGCGGCTTCGATCATCGCCTTGCCGATGCGGTCCTTCACGCTGAAGAGCGGATTGAAGAACTCGGCTTTCAAAAGAACCTCCGCACCGGCATCGGCGGAGATCTTGTTCAGGCGGATCAGCGGCGTGTTGCCGATCGTGTCGGCAATGGATTGTGCGATAGGCATGGGAATGCGTGTCTGGGGTTGGATTGGGGAGACTTCAGACATCAAGACGGAAGACTGCAAGCTTGCGCGGCCGATGCCGGGTGCGCCCTTTCAAGCCTGAGGTCTGGCGTCCTCATGTTTCTGCCTCAAATCTGAAAGTCGGTATTGCCGGAGTCGAGATGGAGTCCGCACTCGTATTTCTCGCCGTTGAAGCGCGTGTCCTCCGCGGAGAGACCATCGACGGCGGGCCGGGTGCTGTGCCAGTCGCCCATGGTGACGTAACCTTGCTCTTCGAGCGGATGCCGGGGCAAGCCGCGATCGTGCATGTACACGGAAACCTGCGCGTCCGCCCAATCGAGGATCGGATAAACCTTCAGCGTCTTCTTCTGCTGCTCGGCGAAAGGCCGTTCGATCCGGGTGCTGGACTGGCTCCGGCGCAGCCCGCTGATCCAGACATCCGCGCCGAGCTCGCGCAGGGCGCGGTCCATGGGCTCGATCTTGGTCAGCACGCCGTAGTGGTCCAGGCCCTCCTTCCCCTGCTCCCAGAGCTTGCCCCACAGGGCTTCCATGCGCGCGGCGGAGTGGGTCGGATGATAGACGCGGAGATCCGTGCCCAGCTTGGAAACAAGTTCCTCGCCGTAGCGGTAGGTCTCCGGGAAGTGGTAGCCGGTGTCGATGAACACCACCGGGATCTCCGGCGCGTTCCGGGCGATGAGGTCGAGCATGACGGCGGCCTGCAGCCCGAAGCTGGTCGAGGCGACCAAGCGCTTGCCGTAGCGCTCGTGGAGAAGCTTGAGCCGCTCGCCTGCCTTCAGGCGGGCGAGTTCCGCCGAAAGCTCGTCGGCTTCGGTCGGGGTGGCGATGCGTGTGATGGTGGACATGGTGGTAAACCGCGATGAACGCTAGGGAATGATTGTGGTTAGAAACGGTGAAACGGAGCGGAGGGTCGGCCTAAGGCCGACACCGCTGGTATCCGGTTTCACATTCCCTGTTCACGGTCGGTTCAGTTCTTGAGCGCCTCTTCCTTGATGTTCTTGTGGAAGTCGGAACCCTGCTTGGTCTCGGCCACGTACCCGGCACGGATGACGAAATCACCGAAGTGCTCGCCGTCAAACCGCTCCTTCGCATAGCGCTGGAAGATCGGCCCGAGAAGCGCACGGATCTCGTTCGAATGAATGTCCTGGCGATAGAGCTTGCTGAGCCGCTGGCCCGCGTGCCCGCCGCCGAGGTAAAGGTTGTAGCGGTCCGGACCACGGCCTACAAAGCCGATCTCGGAGATGAACGGACGACCGCAACCGTTCGGGCAGCCTGTCATGCGGATGGTGATCGAGTCGTGGCGCAAGCCGGCATTCTCCAGTTCCTCCTCGAGTTCGGTGACCACCTCCGGCAGGTAGCGCTCGGCCTCTGCCAGTGCCAGGCCGCAGGTCGGCAGCGCCACGCATGCAATCGAGGCGAGCCGCAGCGCGCTCCGCTCGTGGCTATGATGCATGCCGTACTTCTCGAGCAGCGCCTCCACCTCCGAACGCTTCTTCGCCGAGATGTTCGCGATGATGAGATTCTGGTTCGCCGTCAGGCGGAAGTCGCCGTCATGGATCTTCGCGATCTCGCGCAGGCCGGTGCGCATCGGATAGGCCGGGGTATCCAGCACCCGCCCGCCTTCGACGAAGAGCGTGTAGTGGAAGTTCCCGTTCTCGTCCTCGACCCAGCCGAAGCGGTCGCCGTTGTCCTTGAACTCGTACGGGCGCACCGGTCCGAGCTCGTAGCCGAGATACTCGTTCAGCTTCGCAAGGATCCATTCCGGCCCGTGGTCGTCCACGGTGTACTTGAAGCGCGAATGCTTGCGGTCCGTGCGGTCGCCGAAGTCGCGCTGCACCAGCACCACCTTCTCCGCCACGTCCACGATCTGCTCCGGCGTGCAGAAGCCGATCACGTCCGCAAGCCGCGGGTAGGTCGCCTCGTTGCCGTGCGTCGAACCCATGCCGCCACCAACGGCCACATTGTAGCCGACAAGCTCTCCATTCTCGACGATCGCGATGAACGAAAGGCAGTTCGCGAAGATGTCCACGTCGTTGCTCGGCGGCACCGCGATGGTGATCTTGAACTTCCGCGGCAGGTAGGTCTTGCCGTAGATCGGCTCCTGTTCCTCCTGCTCGGAAGTCCCGATCTTCTCTCCGTCCAGCCAGATCTCGTGATAGGCGCGGGTCGCCGGCGTGAGGTGCGCGGAAATGTCCTGCGCCGCCTTCAGCACCTCGGCATGCACCGAGGAGAGATACGGGTTCGGATTGCACATCACGTTGCGGTTCACGTCGCCGCAAGCCGCGATCGTATCCATCGCCGCCTGGTTGATCTCCTTGATCGTGCGCTTCAGGTTGCTCTTGATGATCCCGTGGAACTGGAAGGCCTGGCGCGTCGTGAGCTTGATGGTGCCGTTCGCGAATTGCTCCGCCAGCCGGTCCGTTTCCAGCCACTGTTGTGAAGTCGCCACACCGCCGGGCACACGGATCCGGATCATGAAGGAATACGCCTTCTCCAGCCGGTGCTTGCGCCGGTCCGGACGCAGGTCGCGGTCGTCCTGCTGGTAGGTGCCGTGGAATTTCAGCAACTGCTGGTCATCCTCCGACATCGAGCCGGTGGACAGGTCGGCCAAGCCCTCCTGGATCGTCCCACGCAGGTAGTTCGAACGGGTCTTGATGCCTTCGTTTGCAGAGAGTTTCTTTTCGCTCATCGGAGTGGTCAGCGGCCGTGGATCCGTGGATTCGACCGGCTGTTTCTTGGATCTTGGAACTTGAGACTTGGAACTTCGCGTCAGTAAACGTCGCGTTGGTACCTCTTGGACTTCTTCAAATCTTCAACATAGGCCTCGGCCGCATCGCGTGGCAGCTTGCCTTCTTTCTCCACCACGGAGATCAGCGCCTCGTGCACGTCGCTGGCCATGCGCGAGGCATCGCCGCAGACGTAGAAGTGCGCGCCCTCCTGCAGCCAGCCGTAGAGTTCCTTCCCACGCTCGAGCATGCGGTGCTGCACATAGACCTTCTCCGGCTGGTCGCGGGAGAAAGCGACATCCAGCTTGCCGAGGTTGCCATCCTTGAGGTGCTCCTGCCACTCGACCTGATAGAGGAAATCGTAGGTGTAACGCTGGTCACCGAAGAAGAGCCAGCTCTTTCCCCCATGCCCCAGCGCGGCGCGGTGCTCGACGAAGGCCCGGAACGGCGCGACGCCCGTCCCCGGACCCACCATGATCACCGGCACGTCCGCCGATGCCGGCAGGCGGAAGTTCTTGTTCTGGTGCGTATACACCGGCACATGCCCGCCCTTCTCGATGAGATCAGCGAGGTACGTGGAAGCGATCCCCTTCCGCGGCACGCCATGCGCCTGATAGCGCACCGAGGCCACCGTCAGGTGCACCTCGCCCGGATGAGCCAGCGGGCTCGAGGCGATCGAGTAAAGCCGCGGCGGCAGCTTGCGGAAAATCGACACCAGATCCGCAGCGGAAAGACCGCCCGGCGCGAAGTCCGCGATCGCATCCGCAATCCAACGTCCCCACTGGTAATCCTTCAACTGGTCCTTCGCATCCTCCGCCAGCAAGGCCGCGAGCTTCTCCGATGAAGCATAGCCTTGCAGCTTCGTCAGCACCGCACGCGACAGCGCCGTGATGTCGAAATCCTCGCGCAGCGCATCCGCCAGCACCTTCGCGCCCACGCCCTTCACCTCCACCGACTCGCTGCCGGAGAGCTTCGACGCCTTGAGGATGCCCTCCACGATGTCCGGCGCATTCACCGGGACCACCGCGAGCGCATCGCCCGGCTCGTAGCTCAGGCCCGAACCGTCCAACGAAAGCTCGTAGTGCCAGGTCTCCTTCGTGGTGCCCTTGCCGTTGAGCAACACCTTCTCCAGAAGCTCGGACGGAAACGGGTTCTTCTTCCCGAACTCTTCCGTCACCGGGGCAGCCACGGGAGCCACCACGCTCACCGTGGAAGCCGGTGCCGCGGTGACGGGCGCAAAAGCCTTCAACGCCGTGTCGAGCCAGCCGGCATGCGGCTCCTCGAATTCCACGTCGCAATCCTGGCGCGGCGAAACCCGCTTCGCTCCGAGCTTTTCCAGCCGGGCGTCGATGTCCTTGCCGGTCTGGCAAAACTTCTCATACGAGGTGTCGCCCAGCGCGCACACCGAGTAGCGCAAACGCGGCAGCTCCACCGCCGAGCCGTTCATGAATTCCTTGTAGAAGGCGGTCGCGCTTTCCGGCGGATCGCCGTCGCCCCAAGTGCTCACGATCACCAGCAGGTTCTCCACCTTCGCCAAATCCGCGGGGGCGATGTCGGCCATGTTCTTCACCGCCGTCTGGAAGCCGCGCTTCTTCGCTTCCTTCGCCGAAAGATCGGCCAGCTTTTCCGCATTCCCCGATTCGGTGCCATACAACACCGTCAGTTTCGCGGAAGTCGCGGGCACCGTCGCGGCCGCCACCGGCGCTTGCGCCGCGGAAAGGAATCCGGCCAGCCAGAAACGCTGGGACGCATCGAGACCCGCCAGCGCGATGTCCACCGCGCGGCGTTGGTCGGGAGAAAAGGGAGCGTGCTCGGGAAGCATTACCTTAGTTTTTTGCTCAGTTTTGTATGGTTTCGGCGGGACAATTCACGGACCCGGGTCCAAGTGCAAGGGAAATTCCCCGCGATACGTGATTGCCCGCCTCGCCAAGCGAAAGGCCGATATGTGCCATCGCACGCGAACAAAGCCCGTCCATCCCGGCTGATATTCAACGATTCAGCATCGCCTCAATGTAACATACGCAAAATCCGCCATGGACACCCTCAAGATTTTCAGACACAAAGCATTATCCCCCACCTCCCAAATGAAACCTCCCACCAGCCCGTCGCGTTTTCGCGCGCCCGTAAGACACTACCATCGCCATACTCCTAGCCAAGGCGCCTCATGGGACGCTTGGGTCGGAGCGGAGCCGAAAAAGAAAAAATCGCGCTTCGTCATTCCGATCGTCTCCGTCGTGGTTCTCCTCCTGATCTCCGCACTGCTCGTGATCGGCTACGCCATGATCTAGGAGAACCGGGCGATAACCGCCCTAACGACGCTCGTTCCAGATCGATCCCAGCTCCCGCAGGTCCACGGATCTGAGAAAGGCCTCGCCGCCCTCGGCAAGCAGCTCGACCGGCACCCCGCCCTCCTTCCGCTGCGCGAAATTGGTGATCGAAACAGCGCCGCCGTTGCCGAAGGTCTCAAGCGAAAGCAGGTCCACCAGCACGCGGATCTCGACCACCCCGTCCTCCGGCTTGAGTGCGACCTCGGACCCGTGCGAGTTCAGGGTCGCCGTGCCTGGATCGTAGCTCACCGTATTCCCGCAAAGGTTCAGGACGAGCCGACGGCACGTCGAGCGCGGGACATCAAGCTGCAACCGGAGATCGAAGAGCTCCCCTTTCGCTCCGGCCAGCGGATTCTCCCCCGGCTTCACCGCCTGATCCGCCAGCGCGATTTCGCGACGATAGAGCTTCGAGATCTCGGCGATGGGATGACGATACAGGATCAGCCCTTCCGGACGCCGGTGCAGGGTCAGCTCGCAGGGAAAGCTCGCCTGCTGGTTGAAGGGCATGTTCTTCGGATACTCGTCCCAAGCCCGCATCCAAGCGAGTTGGATCCGCCGCGCATCGCTTGCAGGCATGTTCTCGAAGCTCATCGTGGCGTAGAAGTTCCGCCCGTGGTCGCCCTTGCGCTTCTTCGTCTCGGTCTCGAAGCGATGACCGTCGAAGCGGCCCGTGACGTAATCGCCGTTGCCATCGAGTATCACCCACTTCTTCTCGTTCTTCCCGCCACCGATCACCGGAAGTTCGAACATGTCCGGGCATTCGAACGAATCCGGAATGCTCCCCGGCAGACGATTCCATGAAAGCAGGGTCTTCGATTCGAAGAGCAGGTAGTGGTTCTCCGGCTCCCCGCCTGCCGCGGACAAAAGCGCCGCACGCCTCCCGCTCGCTCCATCGCCGGAGTTCTGCTCGCAGACCACTTGGGACCCGCTCGGATCGCTCCGCCTCCACCGCGCAACGATGGTGAAGCTATCATCCCCCTCTTCCAGCACCGCATCCCCGCGCAACACGCTTCCTCCCCCGAACGACACCACCGGCCTCCCCTCGGCATCCGCGCCCCGC
>CBFGPU010000089.1:0-7705 GCA_965650715.1 uncultured Haloferula sp.
GGGGGTGAAATGTGGCAAGATGGACACATTTCAATTTTGCGCAATCCCACAGTCCGCGTGCGAGGCGGAGCAAAAATGCCGCGTTTTCCCGCCTCGCCCGCCTCACTCCTCCACAAATTCCACCTGCAGCCGGACGAAAATCCGCGGATCCGGGGCCGGGCCGGGGCCGAGGTAAGGCGGAATCTGCACGGGCAACCAGCCGTCCTGAAGCGGCGGAATGGCATCTTCCTCCGAGTCGAAAAGCTCCTGCGACCAGTCGTCGAGCCGGTTCGTGGCGGTCACCCGCCAGACGAGGTCGGACTTCGAGGCATCGTAGCGGAAGCGGAATTCGCGGAGGGTACCGTCCGTCGCGAGCGCGGGAAGCAGGTGGTGCACCGGCTCGTAGGGACCGACCCCGAGGGCGTAGCGGAGGATGTTCGCGATGCCGTCGCCGGAAGGATTCGCGTCCGGGCCCGAAATATTGTCATCGGCGCGATCGGCGGGATCCGGGAACTCTTCTGCGCGCCAGTAGGCGTAGGTGCCTGGCTGGAGGGCGAGAGCGTCGCCCTCGACGGTAAAGTTGTCGAAGCGGTTGTTGCCGGCGGTGCTGCCGCTGCCCTGCTGGAAGGCGATGCGGATCGCGAAGAGCGGATTGTTGTCCGCGCCGGAAAGCGGGCGGAAGTCGAGGATCTGCACGGTGGGGTCGCCATCGGGCGGGAAGAGGGTCGCGAAGGGGACGAAGGTCGAGCCATCGAGCGTGTAGGAAACGGCCTGCGTGCCCGCGCCCGAGCCCGACCGACGGGTCTCGTATTTGATCACGATATCCTGATAGCCGGTGGTGGGGACGGCGAAGGTGAGCGTGGCTCCGAGCGGGTTGTTCACCCGCATGTGAGCCCCGACGGGATCGCCATTGCGCGCGTTGAGAGCGGCGAAGCCCTGATCCTGGGAATCGTGGCGGATCACCTCCGCGCCGCCGGAAACGGTGGAAGAGATCTGGGCGCCGCCGATGGTGGAAGTCGCCGCGAGGAAGTTCACGGGATTGAAATTCCAGTAGTGGAGCAGCTCGCCGGGCGGCGGCTCGGTGGCGGTGAACTGCGCGGGCGAGGACCAATGGCTCCAGCGGCCGGTGCTGTCCTGATGGCGGACGCGGACGCGGTAGGTCTTGCCTGCTTGGGCGACGCCGTACGGAATCGTGACGGAACCGGGGGCGGCGGCCAGTTCCCCGGTCCAGATACTATCGATCTCGTACTTCCGGGGCGACCCTGCCACGTAGCCGGGCACGCCGGGCCCGGAGATTTCCGCGATGCGCCAGCGGGTCTTCGCATAGGTGCCTGCCCCCTGCGGATCGGAGAAGGCGGACGAGGTGAAGGTCAGGTCGCTGACCGGGAAGGACGGATCGCCCGAGGCGGTGACGACCGGCTTCTGCGGGATGGCGGCGTCCGCCGCGTCGGCGGCGACGTACTGGTAGCCGTAGCCGAGCTGGTCGCCGTTGTTCACGTTCCAGCTACCGCCGGGCCAGGCGTTCGTCACGTAGTCCCGCAGGTAGATCATGGAGTCCTCGTGCTCCATGATGCCGGAGGAAGCAGGGGTGCGGAGCCAGCGGGTCCAGCCGCCGCCAATCCGGCCGTCCGCGAAACTGGTCCGGTAGAAATTCCCGCGGTGGCTGGTCTGGCCGGAAGCGTTGCCATCCGAGCCTTCGGTCCGCGGGTGGACGTTCCACATCGCGGCATCGGCATCCGCCCAGGTGAGGGCTTGTCCGGCCGGGTTCACGATCCGGGCGAACTCGTCCGCAAGCTGGCCGAACTGGCCGCCGCCGGTGCCACCGTCGGAGGCGATCAGGTCGAGGATCTCGCGGGCGCGGTTGCGGTATTCCAGCGCGAGCGCGGAATTCTGGAGGATCGATTTGTAGGCGTGGATAACTCCGGGGTAGCTGCTGCCGCCGACATTGGTCGTGTGGTGGCTCTTCGCGATGTACATCATGTCGAGGTCCCAGGGCATGGGCACCCAGCGGTTGTCGGAAGAGCGATGGTAAAAGTAGTGGTTGTAGCCGCCCCGGACATCGACGTTTCCGCTGAGGCGGTTGAGGGCGTGGAAGGTGTAATAGCTTTCCATGTCCATGTTCGCCCGCCACCAGGTCAGGTTCGGATCGGCGTCCACATGGGAGTTCCGGAAGCTCTCCCAATCGGAGGAATCGACGGGCTGGGTGATGCCCTGGTTCTTCTTATCGCCGCCATTGCCCTCGATCTTGTAGATGTTGCCGTCCGGCAGGCCGCGCTCGTCGAGGAAGGACCCGTCGGGTTGCTCGATGGCGAGGTAGAGGCCCCAGAAGTCGCCCGCGTACTGGCCGTCCGCATTGCCGATGGGATCATTGACGGTGGTGCCGGCGGCGGGGGTTTCGGTCGCGCCGCGGACGACGCGGAAGTGATAGTAGTGGGTGTGCGGCGAGGGCAGGCCGCCGAGCTGGAAGAGCTTGTAGGACGATGCTTCCTCGACGCCCGCCATGCCGCGGTGGAGGGCGGCCCAAGGGCTGGCGCAGGCATCCCCGGAAAAGGAACCCCAGGTTTCGGAGTAGTCGTCGCCGAAATTGTTCTTCGCTGGGAGGTCGCGGGCGCGGTTGAAGAAGAAGCGCCACTTGTTCTTCCCGGAGACGTAGGTGGAGGCTTCGCCGCGGTTCTTGAATTCGATGTGGTCGTACACCTCGCCGTCGTAAACGAAAGTGCCGCGGAAGCGGACCGCATCGGACCCGCCGTTGTACTGCGAGTCGATGACATCGGTGCCGTTCGCGATCAGGCTGTACACGGGGAGGTCGTCCAGCAGCGCCGGGGTGAAGGTCTGGAGCGGGGTGCTTCCAGGGCGGAAGGCACCTTGCCAAGCGGGCAAGCCACTATAGACGTAGTAGGCGAAATTCGGCTGCTCGTCGTCGGCATACGGGACGGTGGTGATATTGCCGAGATCGTCCGCGAAGGTGATGCGGTAACGGACGAGACGGCGGTTCGTTTGCGTGGCGGCGGGAATGCGCGCCGTATAGATCGAGTCGTTGGCCACGGCATCGCCGTTCAGGCCGTTGTCGCGCATGACCGCCGAGGTCCAGGACGTGGCGTAGGCGGCATCCGTGAGCCGGATGTAGGAACCAGGATCGACCGTCTGGTAAGCGAGGCTGACGGCGTCCATGCCATCGGGATCGGTGATACGCGCGGTGATCGTGACGACCTGTCCGGGCGCGGGAGAGACCGGCGTGTGGGCGACCTGGCGGATCTGCGGCGGGATCGCGGTGGGGGTGGTGCGCACGGAATTCACGGCGCCGGGAGTCGGCAAGCCGCTGCTGGAGCCGCCACCCGACGTGAGTTCCAGATCGATCGAGAAGTCGCTGCTGGTCGGGTTCGCATTGAATGCGTGCACGGCGATCACGTTCGTGCCGCCGAAGAGGTAGGCGCCGACGTTGTCCAAGGTGATTTCTTCCCACACCGCCTCGTGGCCCACCGGGGCGGTGTAGTTGTAAGCGAGTTGGGCGTCGGCAACGTTGATGAGGTGGACGCGCGTGCCGTTGATCCAGATCATGCAGCCGTCATCGACGCGCACGCGGAGCCGGAGCTGGTCGGGAATGTCGTCGGCGGGGACGGTGAAGGACTTGCGCAGATAGACACTGCGGTAGCCGCTGTTGCCCTGCATGTCGGACAGCGTGGTCATCACGTCGGGATCGTTGTAGCCGATCGCCGTCTGGCCGGTGAGCCAGGCCGAGTCGTTGTAGGAAGCGGCGCGCCATGCATCGACCGGACTGGAGGCCTCGGCGGTGCCCTTCTTGTACTTCCAACCGGTCGCCATGGAGGCAATGTAGGTCACGGGGGTGCCGACGACCGACCCGGAGGAGCGCCAGGAGCCGCCGAGGTCGTTGTCGAGGCCGGGGTGGATCAGCTCGGCGGAGCCCCCGCCGCCATCGGACGCCGTGGGCCAGGGGAAGCCGACGCCGTACTCGACGCTGTCTTTCAGGATGCCCGCGCCATCGCGCAGGTCGATCTGCTCGCCGGTGGAGTTCAGCTTGCCGGTCCATGGACCGAGCGCGGTCTTCCCATATTTCGAGAGGATCGCCGCCGGGTTCTCCGCGACGACCAGGAAGCCGCCGGCCGGAAGGGAGGTGCCGCCGGGGAAGGTGAAGGTCACTGCTCCGGAAAGCGTCCAGCCGGAGAGATCGAGCGCGGTATCCCCCGGGTTGTGAAGCTCGATGAACTCCTCGAGGCTGGTCTTGTCCGCGGGCTTGTAGTGGATCTCGTTGATGACGGCAGTATTCGGCACCAGCGGCGTGGTGGCGAAGGACAGGCTGCCCGAGGCCCACACTGTGCCCGCCGGATTCACCGCTCTACTACGGAAATAGTAGGTCGTCTGCGGCGAGAGGCCCGCCGCGAAGAACGAGTACCCGCCGGCCTGCGCGCCGAGCGGGGCGGAGAAGGCCCAGGAGGCGGGATTCGTGCCGCCGTCCACGGTACCATAGTAGATCGTGACCGCGGGCGGATCGCCGCCATCCGCGGTGATCTCCCCGCGCAGGCTGGCGGTGGTGCCGGTGATGCCCTGGGCGCTGCGGTTCTCGACCGAGGGCAGGGTGACCGGGGGAGTCGCGAAGCTGGAACTCGCGGCGGCCCATGCCGTGCCGCCCGAATTGGTGGCGGCGGCGCGGAAGTAGTGCGTGGTTCCCGCCGGAAGACCGCTCAAGGAAGTGGTCGCGCTGGTGGCGACCTGTCCGAGATTTACGGAGGAAGACCAGTTCGCCGCGACCGTCCCGCCATCGCTGGTGCCGTAGTAGAGGGTGACATCCGGCGTTTCACCACCGGTAGCGGTGACCTGGGCACCGACGGTGGCGGCGGTGGGCAGGATCTCGGAGGCGGCGATATTCGCGACCGAGGGAGGAAGGGAAGGTGTCTCGAAGCTGGCAGTGGCGAGCGCCCACGATTCGCCGGCGCTATTGGTGGCGCGAGCGGTAAAGTAATAGGCGGAGGCCGGCGAGAGGCCGGTGACCGGGGCCGAGTAGCTGCCGGTGTAAGTGCCGGGCAACGCCACGGAATTCGCCCAGCCCGCCGCGGAAGGCCCGCCATCCGAAGGCCCCCAGAAGAAGGCGATCGAGGGGGCGGCGTTGCCGATGTCGCCGACCTGGCCGTTGAGGGTCGCGGTGGTGGCGCTGAGGGCGCTGGCGGGCAGGTTCTGGATCGTCGCGGTGCCGGGCGGGACCAGGGAGGTGGCATCGAGGCGGACGTTGTCGAAGTGCGAGCGCCCGGCCCCGCGGGCCTGAAGAAGGATGCGGACGGTCTTCCCGACGGCGGCGGGATTGTCCGGCGTGTCGAAGACCAGCGCGGGGGCATCGCCAAAGGTCTGCGGGGCGAGCGTGGAAGCGTTGAAGGTGCCGGTGGCGTAGATCGTGCCGGTGCTATCCGCGAGAAGGTAGGTGCTCTGGTTCCCCCCGTTGGTAAGACCGTTCCGATGGCCCGCCGCGACGGTGAGGGTGTAGCGGGTATTCGGCTGGTAGGTGACCGCGAGGTCCTGCCAGACGTCATGGCTGAACTCCATGCCGAGGTGGTCGGTGCCTTCCGCCGCGAAGCCGGTGATGTATTCCTCGAAGCCGGCACCGCTGCCCGGGCCATTGATCTCCTGCCATTCGGGACCGAGATTATAGGCATATCCGCCGGGGCCGAGGGCATTCCCTTCAAACGAGAAATCGCCGACGCTGACCGGAGCGCCGTTCAGGGAAGGAAGGATGAGGGCGCACGCCAGCGAGGCGACGCGTCGGGCAAACGTCATGGGTTTCGAGGGTGGGCCTTATGCGCCGGAATCAGGGTTAAAAGTGATTCCGCCAGCTTCAATGTGACAATTACGTCAAATCGCTGGCCCTGTCCAATGCACAAGCGGGTAATAATTCGCCGACGGAGGAACGAGATTGGCAGCACTATGCCGCCCGCGCAGCATGCCCGGGTGAGCGTATGTCTTCGGATCGCAGGGTGGATACTGGCATGTCTCGGTTGGGCAGGCGCGGAAGAAAAGCGCTTCACCTACGAACGCCCGCTGATGGGAACGAAGTTCTCGATCACCTGCTACGGCGGGGACGAGGCGGCAGCGAAGAAGGCCGCGGGGGAGGCCTTTGCCGTCGGGATGGAGATCAACGCTGTCGCCTCCGACTACCTGCCCGATAGCGAGCTGATGCGACTTTCCGCCCGGACCGGCGAGGCGGTGAAGGTCTCGCCGCTGCTGGGCGAACTGCTGGACGCGGCTTTCACCAAGGCGCGCGAAACGGAGGGCGCCTTCGATCCCACGCTCGGCCCGCTGACGAAGCTGTGGCGGCAGTCGCGCGAAACGGAAACGCTCCCCGACGCCGAAGTGCTGGCCAAAGCCAAGGCAGCCTGTGGCTGGACCAGCGCCGAGTGGAATCCCGCTGAAGGCACGATCCTGCTGAAGAAGCCGGGCATGCAGCTTGATCTGGGCGGGATCGCGAAGGGCTTCGCCGCCGAAAAGATGTTCGGCGTGATGAAAGCCCGCGGGTTTGGAAAAAGCCTTATCGCCGCAGGGGGGGATCTGCGGATGGGTGATCCGCCGCCGGGGAAAACCGCTTGGCGCGTGGGCCTCCAGACCTTCGACAGAGACGAGCCGGAGGAAGTGGTGGAGCTGTCGAACTGCGCGGTCTCCACGGCCGGCGATCTCCATCAATTCGTGGAGATCGGAGGCAAGCGCTACTCGCACATCATCGATCCGAAGACGGGCTTGGGCCTGACACATCGGATCGCGGTGAGCGTGATCGCGCCGACAGGGGCGGTGGCGGACGGGCTTGATACCGCGGCCTGTGTGGCCGGGGCGGAGAAGGCGGAGGCGATGTGCCTGAAGGCAGGGGCGACGCGGGTGGTAGTCAGGAAGCTGGAGTAGTCCTATCCCCTTTCGCCCGCTTGCGCAGGCCTTCGAGAACCATCTCCGCAAGCGGCGAAAGCTTGCCCCTCCAGGCCGCGGCGATGACCAGCTCCGGGCAATTCGGGATCTCCCACGCCTGGCTGCCTTTCGGGAAGGTGATGCCGGGAGCCTTCACGCTAAGACCGGCCCCGAAGCCGCCCGCGACATAGGCGTGGACGAGTTCGAGCGAGTTCACCTCGATCCGCGCGGGCCACTCCAGGCGGGCCTTGGCCAGCGCCTTCGAGAAGAGGCGGGAGAGCGCGGTGTCGTTCGAGGGCCGGATCAGCGGGAAATCCACCGCCATGGCATGAATCCCGGACCGCGCCGGTTTGTACGCCTGCGGCAGCAAGAGCACGAGCGGCATGGAGATGAGGATCTCCGTGCGTATGCCCGAGGGCGGTCGGGACTCGAGTTCACAGACAGCGAGGTCCACCTGCTCCTGCTCCAACAGCGCGAAGGCGCCGCGCTGGTCGGTATCGACCAGGCTGAGCTCGAGATCGGGCTGGGCCTTGCGCATCGCGGCGAGGACATCCGGCATATGGCGGCGGATGATCGTCGCGGGAGCGGCGAGCCGGAGACGCCGGGAAGAGCGCCCCGCGATGCGCGACGCCACTTCGGGAAGCGCCCCGAAGAAGGGCGCGAGGAAGTCGTAAAGGTCGCGGCCTTCCTGCGTGAGCTTGAAGGGGCGGCGCTGGAAGAGGCGTACGCCGAGCTGGTCCTCGAGCAGGGAGATCTGGCCGCTGATCGCGGGCTGCTGGATCCCGTAGGGCATGCTGCGGGCCGCGGCGGTGATGCCGCCGTGCCGGGC
>CBFGPU010000090.1:0-7696 GCA_965650715.1 uncultured Haloferula sp.
TCAGCATGTTCGGGCGAAATGCATGATTGAAAGCAGGTCGGCGGATCGTGCAATACGCTACCCCTTCGAGAGGGTGGATTGCAATTTGCAATTTATCTATCGCTGGCGCTACGTCGGGGAAGCCGTTGAGGCTTATGAATAAAAAAGCCACCCGGCGGATCACCGGGTGGCTTCCAAAGAGACAGGCG
Organism: uncultured Haloferula sp.; assembly: GCA_965650715.1. Taxonomy (GTDB): domain Bacteria; phylum Verrucomicrobiota; class Verrucomicrobiia; order Verrucomicrobiales; family Akkermansiaceae; genus Haloferula. The sequence continues at coordinate 189 of CBFGPU010000090.1, forward strand.
GTGTGCAAGTCAGGCGGGCACCTCGCGACCGCGGCGGATCTCGGCGAGATGGTTCAGGGTCTCGCGGGTTTCCCGGCTCCAATCGCGGAGCGCCTTGCGGGAGAGCTCGACCCGGTCCGCCATGGCTTTTTCGAGATCGTGGTAGTTGGCGGCGAGGCGTTCGATCAGCGAGTTCATCGACTCGACGGCGCGGTCGCGCCACGGGTGATCGCCGGCCTCGTGGAGACGGGCAAGTTCCTGATCGGCGCGGCGGCGGGCTTCCGCCATTTCAGCAAGGAGCACCTTGGTATCCGGCACGCGGCGCAGGTCGCTGGCGAGACCCACCTTGGAAAGCAGCCAGATGGCCCACTTGGTGGGGTCGAAGTTCCAGGGCTTCACGCCATTGCGGTAGTCGTGTTGGAACTCGTGGTGGTAGTTGTGATACCCCTCGCCGAAGGTGACGAGCGACATCACGAAGCTGTCGCGGGCGCTGCAGCGGGTCGAGTAGGGCTGGCGGCCGATGGTGTGGCAGAGGGAGTTGATGAAGAAGGTGCACTGCTGGACGCAGAAGACGCGCAATACGCCGGCGATCAGGAAACCGCCGAGGGCACCGGTGGCTCCGCCGGCGAAGTAGTAGCCGAGCACTGCGGGCAGGACGAGGCCGACGAGGAGGGCGATGGCCTTGTCCCAGCGGTGTTGCCACATCACCAGCTTGTCCTTGCGGAGGTCGTTGACGTTATCGAGGGGCGGCTCGGGAAGCTGCTTGAAGAGAATCCAGCCGATGTGGGCCCAGAAGAATCCCTTCGAAATGTCGTAGGGATCGTCGTCGTGGTCGGTGTGCTTGTGGTGGCGGCGGTGGTCGGAGACCCAGTTCAGCGCGGAGTTCTCGAAGGCGCAGGCACCGAAAACGAGGGTGAAGAGCTTCACCGGCCACTTGGCCTTGAAGGAGAGGTGCGAGAAAAGCCGGTGATAGCCGAGCGTGATGCTCATGCCGGTGGCGATGGCGTAGAAGGCGAACATGCCAGCGAGGAAGCCGTTCAAGCCATGTTGCCAGAGGTAGATCGGAGCCGCGATCACGGCGAGCAGGGTGATGATCAGGAGGAAACCGGTATTGATCCAGTCCACCCGCTCGAGAGGGATTCGCAATTTCATCATGTCGAAGAATGCCCCGGAGGGCGCGGACGGATACTCCCGATTGCCGTCGCGGTCAATGTCCCAACAAGGGCGCGGGCGATTCTTTTGAAGAAGCCTGACATCCATGCGTGGAATCACGGAGAAAAAGGACCATGGAATCTTAAAAAATTCGGTACTTGCCGAAGGCCGGAAAGGGGTCATGGTTCCCTCGCGCTCGCCACCCTGGCGAATTCAAGGCATGGAGGGTCATCAGGTGATTGATTTCAGTGGTGATTTGAAACCCGGTTCTCGGGAACAGTCGAAGAAGAGACAGAAGGATAGTTCGGGCCACTGATTAGTAATGAGCAAGATGTATGTGGGGAATCTCCCCTTCTCCGCCAGCGAAGACGAGCTGCGCGACGCCTTCGGCCAATTCGGTCCCGTGAGCGAAGTGAGCCTGGTGATGGACCGCGAAACCGGCCGCCCGCGCGGCTTCGCTTTCGTGACCATGGGCAGCAAGGAAGCCATGGAAGCCGCGATCCGCGGACTCGACGGCAAGGATTTCGGCGGTCGCAACCTGACCGTCAACGAAGCGCGCCCGCGCGAAGAGCGCCCCTCCTTCGGTGGCGGCGGCGGTGAGCGTCGCGGCGGCGGCGGCGGTGGCTACGGCGGTGACCGCCGTGGCGGTGGTGGCGGCGGCTACGGCGGAGATCGCCGTGGCGGCGGCGGTGGTGATCGTCGCGGTGGCGGCGGTGGCGGCCGCTGGTAAGCTTCCTTGGAGTAATTCCATTTCGGAAGGGCGGATCCCGTGAGGGATCCGCCCTTCTTCTTTCATGAAGATCGTTGTTCGGGTTGATGGCCCGGGGAGGCTGCGATCCTCTAGGGACCGGTTGAGGCGGGCTATGAGGGAAGCGGAAACTGGGGGGACGAGGAACTTACCCAGCCGGATGTCTCGGAGAGACGTCCCTGCCTTGTTGAGTGAGGCCGGTGGGGTGAGAGACACGCGGGGTCGCCTCCGCGTTCTCACGAACGCGCCTACGGTGATGGGGCGGTCGACAAGGTTGCGGCTTGTGGCCGTGAGCTTCCGAGGGTGATTGACCGCCGCTACATTGTTAGAGGCCGGGACCGCTGCGGCGGAAAAAAAGAAAGCCACTTCGTGCTGAAGTGGCTTTCGGAAAGTGGCAACCCGTAGGGGAATCGAACCCCTATTGCCAGAATGAAAATCTGGAGTCCTAACCGTTAGACGAACGGGTCTTGCTATTGTTGCCGCGAGCGGCGGGCGGAAAACTAGCCATCCGGTCCCCCTTGGCAAGGAAAAAGCGGCATCAAATATTCGCGTGTCGCATTCATACCATCGGTACCATGCAAGGATGCTGCCCCGCTTGCGGCTTGCCAGAGGGCTTCGGCCCCCTACCCTGCCCGCCCTGTCCGACAACCCCGAACGCCAAATGAATACCGCTATTCTCTCCCAAGCCGCCACCCAGGCCCGTGGTCTCGCCATGGACGCCGTGCACGCCTGCAATTCCGGACACCTCGGCCTGCCGCTCGGCTGCGCGGAAATCGGCGCAGTGCTTTTCGGCGGCGGCGGGCTGCGCTACTATGCGGACGCGCCGAAGTGGCTGAACCGCGACCGCTTCATCCTTTCCGCCGGTCACGGCTCGATGTTCCTCTATAGCTGGCTGCACCTCTCCGGCTACGCGCTGCCGCTGGACGAGTTGAAGCGCTTCCGCCAGCTCGGCTCGCACACCCCGGGTCACCCGGAGTCCTTCGAAACGGTGGGTGTGGAAGCCACGACCGGTCCGCTGGGCCAAGGCGTGGGCAACGCGGTGGGCTACGCCCTCTCCGCGAAGCGCGCGGCGGCGAAGTTCAACACCGCGGATCACGTGATCTTCGACCAGCATGTCTTCGCGCTGATGGGCGACGGCTGCTTGCAGGAAGGCGTGGCCAAGGAGGCGATCGCTTTCGCCGGCCATGTCGGTCTCGATAACCTGGTCCTGATCTACGACTCCAACGACGTCACGCTGGACGCGATGGCGGAGAAGACCCAGGGCGAAGACGCCGAGGCGTACTTCAAGTCCCAGCAGTGGGATGCCGTGACGATCGACGGACACGACTTCGCCGCGATCTCCGGTGCGATCTCGAAGGCCAAGGCTGACAAGAACGGCCGCCCGAAGGTGATCATCGCGAAGACGCTGATCGGCAAGGGCATCCCGCAGGTGGCCGGCACGGCCTCCGCGCACGGCGAAGGCGGTGCCAAGTTCATCGATGAGGCCCGCGCCAACCTGGGCCTGCCGACCGACGAGCACTTCTACGTCTCGACCGACGTGTATGCGCACTTCGCGAGCGTGAAGGCGGAGTCGAAGAAGACCTTCGATGCCTGGCAGGAGACCTACAATGCCTGGGCTGCCGCGAACCCGGAACTGGCCGCCGAGCTGAATGCCGGCGTGGCCAAGAGCGTGCCGAGCGATCTCTCCGACAAGATCCCGGCCTTCGCCGCGGATTACAAGGACGCGACCCGCGGCGCGGGTGGCGTGGTGGTGCAGGCGGTGGCGAAGGCCGTGCCGCAGTTCATCACCGGTTCGGCCGACCTCTACGGCTCCACCAAGAACTACATCAAGGACGGCGGCGACTTCTCCGCGAAGAACCCGGGCGGCCGGAACATCTGGTTCGGCATTCGCGAGCACGCGATGGGTGCCATCTGCAACGGCATCGCCTACGACGGGATCTTCCGCGCAAGCGGTGCGACCTTCCTGGTCTTCGCCGACTACGTGCGCCCCTCGATCCGCCTCGCCGCGCTGTCGAAGCTTCCGGTGACCTACATCTTCACGCACGACTCCGTAGGCGTGGGTGAAGACGGCCCGACCCACCAGCCGGTGGAAACCGTCAGCGGCCTGCGCGTCATCCCGAACCTCGATGTGATCCGCCCCGCGGATGCGGAGGAGACGGCGGGTGCTTTCGTGGCCTCGATGCTGCGCACCGACGGCCCGACGCTCCTGAGCCTGACCCGCCAGGCGGTGCCGCTGATGAACGAGCTGTCCGTGGAAGAGCGCCGCGACGGCGTGCTGCGCGGCGCCTACGTCGCGAAGAAGGAAACCGGCGACCTGAAGCTGATCCTCATGGCCAGCGGTTCGGAGCTGCAGCATTGCATCGCCGCCGCCGGGGAACTCGGGGAAGGCGTGCGCGTCGTCTCCGTGCCCTGCTTCGAGCGTTTCGACCGCCAGGGCTCCGACTACAAGGAAAGCGTGCTGCCGGCCGCCTGCACGAAGCGCATCGCCATCGAGGCGGGTGTTTCCGGCCTCTGGTGGAAGTACGTCGGCCTCGGCGGCAAGGTCCTTGGCATCGACCGCTTCGGTCTCAGCGCCCCCGGCAACACCGTGATGAAGGAACTTGGCATGACCAAGGAACACGTCGTCGCCGCGGCAAAGGCGCTCTAACAGGGCTGTTGGATTTTTCAGGGCGCGCTCTCCGCGAGGGGAGCGCGCTTTTTTTGTCCGGGTCTTGGGAACAGGAGGGAAGGGAGTTAACGGAGGAAGAACGAGGTGCTGGAGTTTTTCTTTGTCTCCCTTCCCTCCCTTTCCTCCTGTGCGGGAGATCGCGCGGTTGAGGCCGGATCGCCTGACGGTCGGGATACGGTTTTCTTCTAGACAGGAGGCGGATCGTTAGGCTGATTAAACGTCGAATCTAGCGATGCTGCCCGTACGAAGTTCGCCGCCCTTGGCGGCAAAACCCTTCCTCATCCGTGCTTCCGAAGCGGGAGCGGCAAACCCAAACCATGGTCTGAAATCCCTGCCTTCGAAAAAGCGACCTTTCCGGATCCGGTCCGCCCCCGATTCCCTCTCATGACGATTCCGTTTTCCGTGATCACGAAGACCCAAACGCGCTCGAAACAATGAAATCCCGACTCCTTTATCTCGCCTTCCTCGTGCTGGCCTTGGCCGGCTCCGTCCGTGCTGAAGACGCGAAGCAGAAATTCACCTACGTCATCGTCCACGGTGCCACCGCCGGTGGCTGGGAATGGAAGAAGACGGGCAAGTTCCTTTCCGACGACGGCCACGAGGTCTATCGTGCCACGCTCACCGGCCTCGGCGAGCGCATGCACCTCAACAGCCCCGACATCGATCTCCAGACCCACATCAACGACGTGGTGAACCTGATCCTCTTCGAGGATCTGGACGACATCGTGCTCACCGGCCACAGCTACGGCGGCATGGTGATCACCGGTGTCATGGACCGCGTGCCGGATCGTATCCGTCATGTCATCTTCCTCGATGCCGCGGTCCCCGATGACGGCATGTCGATCTGGGACCTCTTCGGCGGAAAGGGGCCGCAGGATCCCTCGCGCTTCGCGGACGGCTTCATGCAGGTGTCCTGGGTGACGCCCGACACCAAACCGCCACACAACGTGAAGCAGTCGATCAAGTGCTTCAACCAACCGGTGTCCTACAAGAACCCCGCCGCCAAGGCGCTGCCCGTGACCTACGTCGCCTTCGTGCCGAAGGACAAGTCGGCGGAGGAACGCGCCAAAACCGACAAGAGCTGGCAGCGCGCGGTCTCACGCGGCTGGACGATCCGCACCTTTCCCGGCGGACACGTCGCCCAACAAGAGGATCCCCGCGGTGTCGCGACGCTCATGGAAGAAGCGGTGGGCGACAAAAACAAGCCGACCGCCGCCGCAGGTCCGTGACCCCGTGCCGTCCCCATGGTTGGACGTCCCTCCCAACCGGGAAGTGACTTCCGCTTCCTGCGCCCGCGGGATGCGAGAAGGTCGAACCGAGCGGCCAATTGCCCCAAGGCGATCAAGGTCGAGTCCGCAAGACCTCGATCGACCGTCACCGGCCTTTGAGCCTTCTTCGAGGAAAAGAAACTGGCGCGCACGCGGGCCGCTGGTGGAACTTGCATGACTCGGGCGTCGTTGGCATCGCCCCGATGGCGGATTTGCGTTGTGTCTCGCGCCGGGGTACCCGAACAAGCCGCGCCCTGATGTTTTCCCAGTTCTTCCAGAAGAAGCGCGGCACGTGGAGGGATGACGCCCTCGCCGGTCTCACCACCGCGCTGGCGCTTGTGCCGGGGTCGATCGCGTTCGCCTGTCCGCGCTCGTCTTCGCATGGAATAGCGCCAAGCATGTCCGGCTCGCCGTGCTGTCCGACGATGCCCACGCGCGCGTCTATCGAGTCGAAGGGCTCCTCTATTTCGGCTCGGTGCGCGACTTCGCGGAAAAATTCCAGCCCGGCGCCGATCCCGCGCGGGTGGTGCTGGATTTTCACGAAGCGCGTGTCTGCGACCTCTCCGGCCTGGAGGCGCTGCAAGCGCTGGCAACCCGCTATCGCAAGGTCGGCAAGACGCTGGAAGTGCGCCACCTCTCGCCCGATTGCGGGCGCATGCTCGCGCGGGCCGGCGATTTGATTGAGATCACGGTCGCGGCCGATGACCCGCAATACCTCGTCGCCCGGTTGCCGCTGCGAAGCGAAGCGCCCGAAGCCGCGAGATTCGAGTGAAGGGGCCGGGCTTCCTTTCCCGCATTTACCGAGGGCAATGAGGAAGATCGGGAATCCCGATTTGCCCGAGGGCGGCTTCGCCTGCATTCTCCGGCGCATGGAACTCGATCTGCTCGGCGAGCATGCCGACCGCGCTTATGCAATACTGGCGGGGCTGGTGATGCCGCGGCCGATCGCCTGGGTGACGACTCTGAATGAAGATGGCGGCGTGAATGCCGCGCCGTTCTCGTTCTTCAATGTCTTCGGCGATGATCCGCCGCTGGTGATCTTCGCGCCCGGCGACCGGGCCGACGGGACGCCGAAGGACAGTGCGCGGAACGCGAAGCGCAGCGGGGAATTCGTGGTGAACCTGGTGAGCGAAGAGCTGAAGGAGGCGATGAACGGCACTTCCGCCACGCTCCCCCACGGGGTCAGCGAGACGGAGCACCTGGGCTTGAGGACCCTGCCCTCGAGCGTGGTCTCGCCACCGCGGATCGCGGACGCGCCCGCCGCGCTGGAATGCAAGGTCCACTCGGTCCAGAGGATCGGAAGCAACCGGATCGTGCTCGGGATCGTCCACCGGGTCCATGTGCAGGAGGCGATCTTCGATGCGGAAAAGCTGCGCATCCATCAGGAGCTGTATCATCCGGTGGGCCGGATGGGTTCGCCGAATTGGTACTGCCATACGGCGGATCTTTTTGAGATGGCGCGGCCCGGGTGAGGAGCAAATGACGAATTCAGAATTTCCGGATTCCGAATGGAGTGTGATGAGGGGAGGATCGAAGTCCGAGCTCCGCCCACCCTTTTCCCCCGCGCTCCCGTGCCGCGCCCGTCATCCGAGGATCCTGCATTCGCCATTTTAATGAAATGACCGCGCTCTACCCATCCGGCCGACCGGTGCTGTACCTGGCGCCGATGCAAGACGTGACGGATTTGCCCTTC
>CBFGPU010000091.1:0-7594 GCA_965650715.1 uncultured Haloferula sp.
GCTGCGCTTTGCTCGGCCCGACGAGGTAATAGATCTTGTCCTGCCCGTCTTTCGCGCGGGTCACGTAGTCGGCGAGGCTCGCGAGCTTGCCTTCCTCGGTCATCGAGGATTCGAAGCGCAGCAGCTTCGCGAGGCCGTCGCGGTTCGCGTAATCGGTGGCGACGCCTTCCTTGATGAAGCGGTCGAACTTCTTGTAGAAAGCCTGGAACTTCTCGGGTTCCGCCTCGGCCTCCTTCTCGAACATCTTGATCACGCGCTTGCTGATCACACTGCCGAGCTTCCGCACCAGCGCGCTATCCTGCATGGTCTCGCGGGAGATGTTCAGGGGCAGGTCGGCGCTATCAATGACGCCCTTCAGGAAGCGCATCCACTCGGGCAACAGGCCCTTCGGCGAGGGATCGATGAGGACCTTCTTGCAGTAGAGGGCGACGGCGGGCTCGACCTTGTTCATGCCGAAGCGCTCCATGTTCTCGCTCGGCACGAAGATCAGCGCATTGATCGCGATCGGTGCGTCCGCGCTGAAGTGGAGGCGGTAGGCGGGCTCGTCGTAGGCGTGGCCGGCGAACTGATAGAAGGCCTTGTATTCCTCCTCGGTCACGTCGGCCTTGTTCTTCAGCCAGAGGGCCTCGACCTTGTTGATGCGCTCGCCGTTGAGCAGGATCGGGAAGCCGACGAAGTTGCTGTAGCGTTCGATCAAGTGCTTCACGCGCGATTCCTCGGAATACTCCGCGTGCTCTTCCTTCAGTTGCAGCACGATCTTCACGCCGCGCTGCGTGTCGGCGGCTTCCTCGATCGAGTAGCCGCTCGCGCCATCGCTGGTCCAAAGCAGGCCCTCGCCATTTTCACGCCAGCTCCGGGTGAATACCTTCACCTCGCTCGCCACCATGAAGGCGGAATAGAAACCCACCCCGAACTGGCCGATCATGTTCGCGGGGCTGTTCCCGCTGTCCTTCATTGCCTGGAGGAAGGCCTTGGTGCCCGAGTGGGCGATCGTGCCGAGGTTCTCCACCAGCTCCCCGCGGGTCATGCCGATGCCGTGGTCGGCGATGGTCAGAGTCTTCGCCTCCGCATCGGTCGTGATGTGGATCTCCAGCGGGAGAGAGGCATCGTGGATGTCCTTTTCGGTGCCCTGGAGATGCCGCAGCTTCTCCATCGAGTCCGAGGCGTTCGAGATCAGCTCGCGCAGGAAGATCTCGCGGTCGGTGTAGAGGGAGTGGACGACGAGATCCAGCAACTGCTTGATCTCGGCCTGGAAGGAATGCGTTTCGAGAGTGGCTTCGCTCATGGGAGTGAGGTTGGTTTGGGAGGGCGAAAATACGCATCTCCCCCCGCCTGTCAAAGCCCGGTGTGGGGCTGCTTGGATTGGATCTGGACCAGACGGGATGGAATGGATGGGATCAAGGCAAGAGACGGAATCCGGCAATATCGCTTCATCTTATTCATCCCCTCCATCGTGGCCTGAAACAAAGAGGGCCCGCAGGTTTCCCCGCGAGCCCTCGAAGGAGAGATGTTCCTCAGTTCGCCAGGTAGCTGGAAACGCCCTCGTGGTCCGGCACCATCGCCTTGTCCCCGCGGGTCCAGTCCATCGGGCAGACTTCGCCGAATTGCTCGAAATGCTGGAGGGCGTCGACGACGCGCAGCGCCTCGCGGATCGAGCGGCCGAGCGGCATGTCGTTGACGATCTGGTGGCGCACGATCCCCTCGCGGTCGATCAGGAAGAGTCCGCGGTAGGCGACGAGTTCACCCTTTACCGTCAGTGTGCCGTTTTCATCCACCTCGTAGTCGCCGGCGAGGACGTCGTAGGCATCGGAGATCGTCTTGTTCACATCGGCCACGAGCGGATACTTCACGCCTTCGATCCCGCCCTTCGCCTTCGGCGTCTGGAGCCAAGCCCAGTGGGAGAATTCGGAATCGGTCGAGCAGCCGACCACGGCCACGTTGCGGGACTCGAATTCCTCCAGTTCTTCTTGGAAACGATGGAGTTCGGTCGGGCAGACGAAGGTGAAGTCCTTCGGGTAAAAGAAGAGGATCACGTATTTCTTCCCCAGATACTGGTCGAGGGAGAAATTCTCGATGATGGTTTCGCCGAGGACGGCCTTGGCGCTAAAGGAGGGGGCTTTCTTGCCTACGAGTACGGACACGGTGTGTGGAATGGTTGAATGTGGCGCGAGGAGGGCGCCGGGGCGGTAGTGGAGAGGCCCGCGCCGGGCAACCCTTTTCAGCTTCGCTGCCGCTCAAAGCACCCGCCGCACCAAGGTTCCCCTTGCCTTTCCCCGGTCGATGAAACCTGATCCCGCCCGCCGATGTCCGCCCTGCTCTCCGCCAATGAAATCCGCCTCGCCTACAGCTACCAGACGCTGCTCGACGGGGTGACCCTCGCCGTCTCCGCGGGGGAAAAGGTCGGCCTGGTCGGCCGGAATGGCTGCGGGAAGACTTCCCTGCTCAAGATCCTGACCGGCAGCCAGTCGGCCGATTCCGGCGAGATCTCCATCCGGCGCGGTCTGCGGATCGGCTACTTGCCGCAGGAGTTCGAGCTCGATCTGGAGCTGAGCGTCCACGAGAACATCGCCGCGGGGGCCGCGGATATCGTGGAGGCGATCCGCCGCTACGAACAAGGCGACGGCTCGGAGGCGGAGCTCGCGGATCTCCTTCATCTGATCGACCACGCGGACGGCTGGAATCTCGACGCCCGCATCAAGGCCACCGCGACCGCCCTCGGCACACCACCGCTCGAGACGGCGGTAGGTCCGCTCTCGGGTGGCGAGAAGCGCCGGGTGGCCCTCTGTCGCGCGCTCGCCTCGCAGCCGGACCTGCTGCTGCTCGACGAGCCGACCAACCACCTCGATGCCGACTCGATCCGCTGGCTGGAGGATTTCCTGAAGACCTATTCGGGCGCGGTGATCTTCGTGACCCACGACCGCTACTTCCTCGATGTCATCGCCACCCGGATCATCGAGATCGACAACGGCAAGGCTTACTCGCATCCCGGCAACTACACCGCCTACCTCGAATCAAAAGCAGTACGCCAGCAGATCGCCGAGCAGACGGAGCGCCGCCGCCAGCGATTCCTGCGCGAAGAGTTGGAGTGGGTGCGCTCCGGCGTGAAAGCCCGCGGCACCAAGTCCCGCCACCGGCTCGACCAGTTCTACGAGATCGAAGGCCTCCAAGCCCCTCCCGAGGAGCGGGAGATGGACCTCCTCATCCCTCCCCCGCCCGATCTCGGGAACATCGTAGTGGAGCTGGAAGGCGCGGGCGTGAATGTCGGCACCGCCACCTCCCCACGTTGGCTTTTCCGTCATCTCAATCTCGAACTCCGGCCCGGCCAATGCACCGGCATCGTCGGGCGCAACGGCGTGGGCAAGACGACCTTGCTGAAGCTCTGTCTCGGCCAGCTCGAACCGAGCGAGGGCAAGGCCACCGTCGGCAAGAAGGTGAAGGTGAACTACATCGACCAGACCCGCATGGCGCTCGATGGCACCGGCTCCCTGCTGGATGAAGTGGCGGACGGCAACGAGAAGGTGCAGTTCGGAAACCAGACACTCGGCGCACGCTCCTACCTGCGCCGCTTCCTCTTCGACGACCGCCGCATCAACGAGCGCGTCGATCTACTTTCCGGAGGTGAACGCGCCCGCTTGATGCTGGCGAAGGTGCTCAAGACCGGCGGCAACCTGATCGTCCTCGACGAACCGACCAACGACCTCGACTTGCCCTCGCTGCGGATGCTGGAGGAAGCGCTGGCGGACTTCGACGGCACCGTGCTCGTCGTCTCGCACGACCGCTACTTCCTCGACCGCATCTGCGACCAGGTGGTGGCCTTCGAAGACAACGGGGTCTTCGTCCAACCCGGCAACTACTCCTACTACTTGGAGAAGCGCCAGGCCCGTGAACAGGTCCAGCGCCTGCATGCACAAGCCGCGGCCCGTGATGCCGCCTCGCGCCAGAAATCGCCGGCAGCAGTGGAAGCCAAGCCGCGCAAGTTGACCCTGGCCGAGCGCAAAGAACTGGAAGGCATGGAGGAGGCCATCCTCGCCGCGGAGGAAGAGGTGGCGAAGTTGGAAGGCAAGCTGGCGGATCCCGAGTTCCAGAAAAACTTCGCGGAGATTCCAGTCGTTGCAGCGCAACTGGAGGAGGCGAAGACCGTGGTGGTCCGGCTCTACGACCGATGGGAAGAGCTGGGCGCGCTCGCGTAAGCCGAGCGCTCCCGTTTCGACGCGACGGGCGTCTATTCCGCGAAGTCGGTGTCCGCCTTGTCGATTTCCATCTCCTCGATCCAGATGTTCCGGAAGCGTACGTCGTGGCCCTCCGCCTGGAGCTTCAAGCCTTGGGGAGTATCGGTGATCCCCTTCCCTCCATCATTGCCTCCATCGACCCCGGAGTTCGCGCCGCCCCAGACTTGATTGATGGTCTGGTTCACGTGGACCTTTTTGCCGTTGAAATACATCGTCACCATCGGCTTCTCGACGAGCTTGCCGTCCTTGAAGCGCGCGGCGCGGAAGACGATGTCGTAGGCGTTCCATTTCCCGATGCCGTTGTAGGCGTGGTACGGCGAGTCAGTCTCGTTGATCACCGCGCCCATGCCGTGCTTGGTCTTGTCGCCGTCCAGGATCTGGATCTCGTAGCGGTTCTGCAGATAGACGCCGCTGTTCCCGCCTTCCTTCGCGATGTAGAACTCGATGTGCAGGCGGAAGTCCTTGTAGGCCTTCTTCGTCACGATGTCCGCCGAACCATACTTCCCGCCTGCCGCGGCGGGATCGTCGGACATCACCACAGTTGCGCCTTTTGCCACCGGGTCGTCCACGATCTTCCACTTGATCGGCAGCGAGGAAGCAAAGCGGGGTCCCTGCCAGTAAGTCCACTTTGCATCAAGCATCTCGCGCGAGCCATCGAAGACCACCTCCGCACCCTCGACGGGCTTTGCCCCGACGCCGACGCCGGCATGAAGCGTGGAGACGAAGAGCGGAGCGAGCAGAAGGAGCGTGCGCATGATGTCGGCTACTCTGACAAGAGGCCGCATCTTTCCAAGCACCGTGTCAGGGGGCCGGCTTCACGTTCTCGATCAAGAAAACCGCATCCTGGTAGTCGCCATTGGCCGCTTCCTCGAATCCCACCAGCCATGCATTCTCCATTGCCCGGCCTTGGAAGTGGCTCACGGGATAGATCCGCGCGGTATGCTTGATGGTGGCACCTTCCGATTCTCCCGGGACGGTGGAGCTGGTGTATTTCGGCCCCTGCATCCAGAAGCTGAAAGGCGCTGCGGCAGGCGGAGTGAACTCGACATGGTCGCCACCTTCCACCAAGGGAGGAAAGAGGCACTGGTGGGCATCCGCGATTTCATCCGACCCGGCAAGGCTGCCGGTCTCGACCTGCATCGCTCCGATGACCGTAAACCCGAAGGGCGTGACACCCGGTGGCGAGAAGCGGGCCAGAGGCGTGACACGAACCTTGTCCGTCCCTGCGGAAACAAATGCCCTTGCAGCAACACCGCCTCCGATGGCCGCGGCATCCGTATCGAGTTCGAGCGTCGTGCCGCCGACATCCAGCGGGATTTGCAAGGCGTGAACGATCGACTGGAGCGGCGGCTCGTTCTTGCCCTCGAAGGCATCGAGGCCGATGCCTTGCAAGACGACGAAGGCCCCCTGTTCCGCCGTGCCGATCCTGAGCCCCGCGCTGTAGCGCCCAGCCCCATGGGTCGGGCGGAACCGTACTTCCACCTCCATGTTTTCGCCGGCCGCCAACACCATCTTCCCGCTATTCGCGGTGAAAGCGGCAGCGTCCGAACCGGTGATGGAGAGCTCCGCAGGCAAGGGCCGGTCGAGCGGGTTGCTGATCTGAAGCCTGGCCACCCGGGCCGGCTTGTCCTTCACCGCGCTCAGGGCGACCACCTTGCGGTCGGGGTGCAGCGGTTTGTCCAGCTCCTTGATCCGGATATCGCGATATTGGATCTCCGCCCCTTCGAGTTGCAGGCAGATCTTGCCTTCCTTTAACGCGCCTCCGCCGAGATGGCGGACGTTCGAGAGCCGGGAGCGGACGTGCCCGTTGAGGATGTGCTCGGCCGACTCGTCCGCATGCACGATCACTTCGGCACGATTCCATCCTGTCAGGTGGTCATGCTCGGGGAAGCGGCCGAAGTAGGTCTGGTTCACACCGATCCGCGGGATGCCGCCGTCCTCCGGAAGGAGGCCTGCATCCCCCTGCCCTTTCGGCGCCTTGTCGGGTTCGGGGTGAGCCCAACTGATCCCGCTTTCGTCGATGAAAATGATGTCCCCGCTATCGCCTTCCTGAATCTGGTATTCCACCGAACTCGGCCAGACCTTGTCCGTCTTGCTCGCATGGTAGAGCAGGCCCGCATCCCGGATCGCTTCCTTGCGCGGTGCGAACTTCTTCTCCAGCCAGCGGTACTCGAGCGCGAGACGGAATCTGGAGAAGGTCTCGCCGTGGGTGATCACGCCGAAGGGGACCTTTGTCTCCGGATCGCTGTCCGCATACATGTGGATCGCGCCGTCGCGGACTTGCACCAGTTGGTCGGGATCCGTCCCGGGCTCCAGCCCCTTGATCGTGGTGCTCCAGCCTTCGAGGTCCCTGCCGTTGAAGAGACTCTGCCACTCGCCCTCCGCCGTGGCGGGGGAACAGAGTGCGAGCAAGAGACCGGAGGCGAGCAATCGGGTTTCCATGGAAGTGCAGGGAGCAAACACTCCTACACCCGATCAAGGCCAACGTTGTCAGACAGATTGTCATAATGCTTTTCCGCAAGAAAAGTCCGCCGCCCGACCGGACGGCGGACTTTCGAACCAGTCTCAGGCCATGCTGTGCAGGCCCACCTGGTTGCCATCGAGGTCTTCGAAGATCCCGATGAAGCCGTGTGGCGGGATCGCCATGCGCGGCCGGAGAACCTTGCCTCCCGCGGCGGGGATACGCTCCAGCACCCCGTCGAGGTCGCCCTCCACATTGAGATAAACCATCGTGCCGCCGGCTCCTGGCTTGGAGTTCTCGCCCTTGCTCAGGCATCCCCCGACCCCGATCTCCGGGTTGCAAGGGAAGAGGGCCATGGAACAGCCGCAATCGGCAGCGGGAATGGTGGTCATCGAGGTCTTCAGGATCGCCTCGTAGAAGGCCTTCGACTTGTCGAGGTCGCTCACGAAGATTTCGAACCAGTTCAATGCGTCGTCTTTCATGGTATTTGTCGTGTTGGATGGTTGGCTTGCTCCACCGGCGGGAGCGATGCCGACACGAAAACACAGCCTGCTGACAACCCTATGTCAGGAGGGTTTTAGAATCCGACTGAGGGGATCCGGGCTAGCCCGCCTCGAAGGCCCACAAATCCGGCATCCATTGGTGCGCCGGGGAAAAGTGCTTGTGGTGCCTCACTGGGAGATGACATGCAGTAACGCATCTCAAACATGCGCTTCCTCCTTCTGTTTCTTCCCCTCGTCTGTGCTTTCGCATCGAGCTCCTGCCTGAACCGGACCCCGGAACAGATCCGTTCTCTCAGCAAATCAGGAATCGTCGTCGTCGAGGACAAAGACGCACAACCGAAATACCGGGTGGTCGGCACGACCGTTTTCAACAACGGGATGGAAACCATCCATGACCCCGG
>CBFGPU010000092.1:0-7589 GCA_965650715.1 uncultured Haloferula sp.
TTCGTTCGCTGTAGAAGTTCCCTCCGGCTTGCCCTTAGGATACCTCCCAACGATCCGAACCAGAATTGCCCGCGACCATCGTCGAGCAGGCAGGTCAGGCGGGAATCGGGCAAACCTTGCCCCGAACCGAAGGCATGCCAGCGCTTGCCGTTCCAGAGGAAGAGGCCGCTGCCGAGCGTGCTCGCCCACACCTCTTTCTCCGCGGCGACATGGAGGCCTGAGATCCAGCGGTGTTGCAAATCCCCGGTTTGGCCCAAGGGTTTGAATCCGGCACTATTCCCGAGGAAGACCCGGCCGTCCGCCGTGCCGAAGACAATCCGGCTTTCGCCCGCGCTGCCGATCACGGTGATATCGGTTTCCGGGACGCCCGCCTCGGCCCCATGCTGCCGGACTTGCCCGTCCTGGCGTGATGCCAAGCCTTGTGATCCGCCGAACCACATCGTGCCGCCCGCATCCTGATGGATGGTCCGCACCTTCGAGGGGATCTGGGTTTTCGCGAACGGAGCCTCGAAGATGCCATCTTTCCCCGCGAAGACACTGCCATCCCGCGCCGCCGCCCAGATCACGCCATCGCGATCCTCGAACAGCGCGCCGATGGAGCGGTGGTATCCGCCGGGGATCACATCCACCTGCTCGGACCCCTGGGGAGTCCAGCGGGTAAGGCCGCCGCTGCGATTGGCGAGCCACCATTCGCCCGAGCGCGCTTGGATCACGGCGAAGGTCGCGTTGTCGGAGAGCCCGTGTGCCTTGTCCAACACCTCCACCCGGCTCGTCCTGACCCGGACCAGTCCGTTGATCGGGCTGGCGATCCACACGTTGCCTTCCTTGTCTTCCAGAAGTTCGTTGGATGAAACCGGACTTCCCGATCCCGGCAGCAGGACCGGCAGGATCGTTCCGTCCGGAACCTGCACTCCCATGCGGCCCGATGCATCCTCCGACCAGATCCTCCCGTCGCGATCCTTCAGCCGGGGAGGGACCGCCGGATCGGTTCGCCTTCCTTCCCTGGCCTGCTTTTCAAAATCCTCGCGGAACGCTGTCAGGACGGACTCGCCGGGCTCCGGGACTTCGACCGCGCCCCCGTTTTCGACGCGATGGAATTCATCCCCGCGCTTGAAATGGATCTCGCCCTTCCGCGTTTCCAGCAGCTGCGTGACCAAGCCCGGCCGCGGTCGCCTGGTATCGGGCAGGACCCGTTCGAAATTGCCGTTCCGGATTCGGAATAGACCCCCTTGGAAGGTTGCTAC
The DNA here is from genome assembly GCA_965650715.1 of uncultured Haloferula sp. Taxonomy (GTDB): domain Bacteria; phylum Verrucomicrobiota; class Verrucomicrobiia; order Verrucomicrobiales; family Akkermansiaceae; genus Haloferula. Next base: position 1,245 of record CBFGPU010000092.1, read on the forward strand.
CCAGATGTCGTTGTCGCCGGTGGAATACAGCCGCCAGAAGGCGAAGCGGTTCCGTCTTTGCTGACCGTCCAGTTCGATCGGGTCGAATTCGATCCCGTCGAAGCGGGCTACTCCTTCGGCCGTTGCCACCCAGAGATAGCCGTCCCGAGACTGGATGATCGAACGCACAACGTTGCCGGGCAGTCCGTCCTCGGATTGCCACTGCCTCACCAGCAGTTGTCCCTCGTCCTCCGCGAATACCGCGCGAATCAGCAGGAGCAGGACGAGAAGATGAAGACGCACGGAACCAGATTGCACGGGAAGGGCGGGCCTTGTCGAGGGTCAGGGCAGCAGCACGACACGGTAGAAGCCCTTGCCTGCGGGGGGAGACGTGTCCGTGAACGTTCCCGTCCCGTTCACGGTCCCGATCGGTTGCCAGGTGCCGTTGGTGTCGGTCGCGCGACGGATCTCGAATCGAGCCTCCGCCGCCGATGGCCACTGGATCGTGACTTTGTGAGGGGGGACAATTACCCGAAGGGGGGAGTGGGGGAGGAATCACCAATCCCCAATCTTTCAATCATCAAGCGAAGTGCGGCCTGTGGCCTGGAGAAAGAGTGGGACAAGCCGTGGGAAAGTGGCGGGCCGGTGGCGTTCCTTCGGGCTGGAAGAACGGGCGTCCGCGCCGGAGGCTTGCGGTCTCCTCTCCGACAGCAGAGCAGTCGGCTACTCTGCCCCGCGTTCCCGGGAGGCTAGGGAGTGAACTCGATGCGGTAGAAGGCGCGGGGGAAGGCGAGGGGGTCGGTGAAGGTGGCGGTGGGGCCTGCGCCGCCGGTTACGGTGGCGATGGTTTGCCAGGTGCCGTCGTCGAGGGTGAGACGGCGCTTCACGGTGAAGACGATTCCGGGGGCGCTGGGCCAGACGAGGGTGTGGCCCGACAAGGTGGTGCGGAAGACGCTGCTGCCGCTGGCGGGGTTGAGGCCCAAGCGCCACTCGACGAGGTTGGAACTGCCATCGAGATCGGCGTCGCCCGCGGGGGCTTGGGCGAGGTTGCCGAAGGACGATTGCTCCCACGAATCCGGAAGGCCGTCTTCGTCGCTGTCATCGATCACGAGGACCACTTGGCCCGGAGTGAGCGTGGAGAGGTGGGCGGTGGTGCCGACGGGGATGCCAGTGAGGGCCGCGGTGCCGCTCAGGGTGCCGCCATAGCTCATGAGCGGATAGCGGCCGAAGCCGGTGCCCGGTACGAGGGCGACTTGAACGGTGCCGCCGAGGGTCAGGTCGCCGTTCGCGGCGATGAGATCGGTCGAGCGCAGCTTGGTGAGGGAGGTGGCACCGAGGAAGGCGCTACCTTGGACCGCGAAGGTGCCCGCGGTGCCGCTGGTGAAGCCGCGGCCTTCGAGCGTGCCGTTGACATTGAGATCCGCGGCGAGGGTTCCGTAGGCGAGCATGGATGCCCCGGAGCCGATGGTGACGACATCGGTGGTCAAGGTGCCGCCGGTGAGCTTTAGGGCGGCCGCGGGGGTGACATTCACGGCGCTGTTGCTGGTGACGTTGCCGGTGACTTCCAGGGTGCCTTGCTCCACGGTGGTGCCGCCGGCCCAGTTGCCGGTGCCGCTCAAGGTCCAGGTGCCGCCACCTTGCTTGACGATGTTGGTCAAGGTGGAACCCGGTGTTTGCTCGGCGATGTTACCGGCAAAGGTGGTGTTGCCGCCCTTCGCGCCGATCAAGTAGGTCAATGCCCGTCCGCCGGTGACGCCGCCCAGCAGGGTGGAACCCGAAGCGCCGGAGAGTTGACCGATGCGGATGGAGGTGCCCGCGCCTTGGCTGAGGATGCCGGTATGCTTCATCGCCACACCCGTGCCAAGATGCACCGAGGCATTCGGGAAGCCGTCCGGCGCATAGCTTTCCGCCATGCGGAACTCGCTGCCGGTCGCCGAACTGACATTGAGCTGGCCGGTGAAGGCGGACCAATCGCCGTGGAAATCGCCGCGAACGAAGCTCACCACGAGATCAAGGGTGCCCGCACCGGAGAGGCTGCCGCTCAAGGAGCCGCGCTGCGGGCTGTGAAGCGTGCCGGTTTGCCCGGCGGGAACGACGAGCGCATTCGGCAGATCGCCAGCGCCTGGCAAGCCGGTGCCGGAGTCATACATCTTGAGCGTGCCGCCATTGAAGGTCACCGCGCCGGTGCCGAGGCCCCAGCGGTTCGCGGCCTCGTTGCCGAGCTGGATCGTGCTGCCCGTGCCGATGAAGGTGCCGCCGCTGAAACTGTGGCGGGTGTGGTAGGCCAAGGTCGAAGTCGCCGCGGTCGCGGTGGTCGCGGACATCGTGAGGGTGGTGCCGACGATGCCGGTAATGGTCGTCCCGTAAGGAAAGCCGCCGCCCATCACGACCATGCCGACCGCGAGGCCGGTGGAACCCGTCACGATTACCTGATTGCTTCCCGACGTGGTCGTGCTGCTCACGTTCACGATGTCCGGTGCGAGCGTGAGAAGTCCGGTGCCGGACTTCACCAGCGAGGTGCTGCCCGCGATCATCCCGATGCCATCGAAGGTGTAGGCGCGGGTGTTGTTCGCGACGGTGATCGCGCGCGGCTGGAGCGTGCCGTTGAGCACCACCGTGCCGACGGATGAGGTGTCGCCGAAGGTGACGGCATCGAGATTGAAGAAGGTCGCGGTGGGACCGCCGGTGAAGTTGGCGGTGGTGTTGAGGTCCCAAAGCCCGCCGCCATTCGTGCCGCTCCAGACGAGGGAAGCCGGGGCGGTGCCGCTCACGACGAGATTCACGAAGGCCGGATTGCCGCCGCTCGATTGACGCTGGACCGCGAAGGTTTGGCGCGAACCGGCGGGGATGCCGACGAGGTTTAGCGCGGGAGCCGGGTTCGCGGCCATGGTCGCCGCGCCGTCGATGAGCGGATAGGTGCCGGTGCCGAGGACGCCATCGGTGGCGTTGACATGGAAGTTCACCGTCGCGCCGGAGAGCGTGAGGCTGCCGCCGCTTACGGTGATCCGGTCATTCGCGCCGGAGGTCGAATTGGACAGGTCGTAGCGGAGATTGCTCGTGCCGCTCAAGGTGAGGCCCGCGCCTGCCGTCAGGGTTCCGGCGACGCCTTGCGCCGCACCGGGGTCGAGCGTGCTGCCTGTAGCTCCGGTGACAAGACCGGCGATGCTGCCGCTGCCGCCGAGTGTCGCGCCGTTGGCAACCGTCGTGGCGGTCGCGCCCAAGGCACCGTTGACCCGCAGCGTGCCTGCATTCACTCCCGTGGTACCGTTGTGGGTGCTGGTGCCGGTCAAGGTCCAGGTGCCGCTGCCGACCTTGTTCAGGTTCGTCGCCCCGCCGCCATTGGCGATCGCCCCGGCGAAGGTCGCGCTCGTGTTGAGGCCGCCGACGTTGTAAGTGCTGACTGTCGTGCCGCTCTGGGCACCGCCCAGCACCGTCCCGGTGCCGGTGGCGGAGAGTTCGCCGATTTCGAAGGGCGTGGACGCGCTGCCGTTGCGGTTCATCAATTGCGAGGTGCCGCTGCCAAGATCCACCGCGACCGCGGCGCTGCCGAAGTTCACGTTGGTCGTTCCGTTCAGGCGGATCCTTGGATTGCCGCTTCCCGCCTGAATCCGACCGGTGAAGCCGGACCAGCTTCCGCCGATGGTCCAGAGCTGACCGCCGGTGGCATTCAAGGTGAGAGTTTGCGAGCCGGTCCAAGCGCCGCCAATCGTATGCTGTGAACCGACGGTGACCGTGGCGGGCTGGTTGAACTCGAACTGGTTCGCGAGCGTGCTGTTAGACGGCGGCGCGAGGGACAGGGCTCCGCCGTTCAAGGAGATCTTCGCGGTGCCCGCGGCACCCGCGGTATTGAGGGCGAGGTTGCCTTGCTCGAGGGAGACGCTGTTGAAGCTGTTCGTCCCGGCATTATTGATCGTGAGATTGCCGCTGCCGCGCTTGGTGAGGGCATTGGTGGTGCTGACGGCACCCGCGCCGTTGAAACTGTAGTTCGCGGACGAATCGACTTCGACCGTGGTGGCAAGGACCGCTGCGGGGAGATTCACCGCGGGCGAAGCGGCTCCGGCATTGCCGAAGGTCACGCGGTCGCCGCTGGTGAAGGCAATAGGCGTGCCGTCTTTCAGCCAGTTGTTCGAAGTCGTGTCCCAGTCGGCGGCATTGCCGCGCCAATCGAGATCGGCGGGAGCGCCGCTATTGGTCACGCAGATCACGAACTGCTGGGTCCAGGTGCCGCCCTCCGCATCGGTCACGGTGAAGAGGAAGCCGCCGCGCCCGGCGGTTGCCTGGGTGTTAAAGGTGACGATGCGATTGTCCGTGCCGCTCTGAACGGCGTTGCCGCCAGTGACGCTGCCGAGCGTGAACACCGGCGAGTTCGGGAACCCGGCGGTGTAGCGCGAGAGATCGACGACCAGCGAGCCGCTCTTCACGACGAAGGCGTGGGGAACCGCCTTGAAGTGGAGATACTCCTCCAGGCGGGTGTATCCCGCCGCGGTTCCGGCCGGAAAGAAGGTCGTGCCGGTGACGGTGGTGTTGTGGTCCTGCGTCGCGGGGTTCCATCCGAGCGCCGTCTCATAGGCATCCGGCATGGCGTCGCGGTCGGTATCGATGGATGCGGTCGCGGAGGCGAGGGTGCCGAAGCCGCTGTTGCTCACCCCGGCGAGATCGCTCTCGCGGGTGATGTGATTCGCGGTCTGGTTCGCAAGGTTCTGGAGGAGGCGGGTGTCCACTTCATCGCGAAGCGGGCCCGAGTGCGAGGCATCGAGGCGAAGCGGTCCGGCATTCGAGAGGATTTTCTTGTAGGCGAGCAGGGCCGGGTCGGTGGTTACCGCGAGCGACCCGGTATTCGCATATGGCGAGTTCAGCTTGATGTAATTTCCGGTCGGATTGGTGGCGGCGTCGTAGGCCGAGCCGCCGACGATGCTGTAGCCGCGGTCGGTGCCGTTGAGATGGCCGTCGCCATCGCGGTCGTGAAGGTTGCCGGTGACGTGGACCGAGAAGTTCGGATAGCCGTTTCGGTCGAGGCTGGCCTTTTCCAGCGGGGTGTTACGGATGTTTCCCGGCGGGCAGATGAAGTAGTTGCCGATCACGTTCGACTTCCATCCGGCGGGCGTTTCGGAGTCGCCCATGATGAAGCCGATGTCCCAGTCGAAGGTCACGTTGTTCACCCACTCCAGCAGACCGGCGGGGCGGGCCTTCGGGTTGCGGGTGTGGTTGTGGGCCCAGAGGGTGTGATGGCAGGTCGCGTGGTTCTGGTCCCAGAGGCCGCCGCAGGAGTGGCTTTCCAAGCCCCATGCATTCAGCGCCCACTGCATCGTGAGATTTTCCGGCGGACTGCCGAAGGACGAGATGTTCTCGTCCGTGCTGAAGGCCATCGAGATGTGATCGAGGATCGCATTCTGGCATCCGCTATCGAGATCGATGCAATCGCCGCCGGAGCCGTTCTTGCCATGGCGGAAGCGCAGATGCCGGATCACGATGTCATCCGCGGAAATGCGGAAGGTGCCGTCCTTCAGGCCGATGCCATCGCCCGGCGCGGTCTGGCCCGCGATGGTGATCTTGTTCTGGGTGATCCGCAGGTTCGACCCCGGGACATGGATGTAGCCACTGACCGCGAAGACGATGGTGCGTCCGCCGGAAGGGGCGGTGGCGATGCCCTCGGCAAGCGATCCGGCACCGCTGCTATTCAGGTTCGTGACGATGTAAACGTCGCCGGTTCCGGTTCCCGATGTGGTGCCGCGGCCACCCTTGGCATAGGCGCCGTAGCCTTCGGCACCGGGGAACGCGGGGATCTGGGCCGCCGCAGTGGCGGCGAGTAGAAGAGAGAGGAGGGACTTCACGGATCGGTACGAAAGGGGGCGGCGGGAAGGCCCGCGGAATTGCAAAGGTTCGCGCCAGCCGGATTATCGGCCCAGGCATAACGGACGTAGGCGGGGCGAGGGACGGCGCTGCTGTGGACGATCACCATGCCGCTGTCGATTTCGGCATCCGCCCATACGAATTTCCGGTCGTCTCCCGCGATTGCAAATTGTTTGAGCGGGCCATCCTTCGCCACGAGCCCTTCCCCGATGTGATCGAAGTGCAGGCGGACGCGGCCGTCCTCGATCTCGGCCATCTTGAAGACGGGACCGCAAGGGATCACGTCCTTGCCGTAGGTGCCGTTCAGCGCGAGAAGGGCAAGGCGCTTGCCGACGTCCTTCTTGTTGCGCGGGTGGACATCCTTTTCCTCACCGATGTCGATGGTGACGGCCATGCCGGTATTCGGCAGGGAGAGTGAGGAGGACTGGGCCTCGCGCATGCTGGCGAGGCTGCTATCGCCGGGCGTGGTCGGCGGTGTTTTGTGGGCCGCCAGTTGGACGAAGTAGAAGGGGAAAT
>CBFGPU010000093.1:0-7572 GCA_965650715.1 uncultured Haloferula sp.
GACTTCAAGACGCAAGACTCCAGCCTGGAGCAAGCATAGCCAGATCAGGCCCCGGGAGACGGGTGGTTCTCCCATCTTGGGGTCCCTGCCTTTTTCCCCATGACCGAGGACGAGCATATCGAGGAGGTGATGAACCGCGTCCACAAGCTGGAGCTCAAGGCCCGGCGCTTGGTGCGCGAGTCCTTTGCCGGCGAATACCAGTCGTCGTTCCGCGGACAGGGACTCGATTTCGACGACTTCCGGGAATACCAGCACGGCGACGAGATCCGCTTCATCGACTGGAATGTCACGGCGCGGATGGGTTCGCCCTACATCCGGAAGTTCCGCGAAGAGCGTGAATTGGCCGTGATCCTCGCCGTGGATGTCTCGGGCTCCTCCGATTTCGGCAGCGTTCATTTCAGCAAACGGGAGGCCGCGGCCGAAGCGGCGGCGATCATCGGCTTCAGCGCGGCCGGAAATGGCGACAAGGTCGGGCTCCTCCTCTTCGCCAAAGAAGCCCAGCTCTTCGTCCCGCCCGCCAAGGGCACCCGCCATGTCCTGCGCATCGTGCGGGAAATCCTGATGGCGAAGCCGGAAGATCCCGGCACCTCGATCACCGCCGCCTGCGACTTCCTGATCCGCACGCTGCGGCGGAAGGCCTTCATTTTCATGATTTCGGATTTCTTCGACGATCCGATCGACAAGCCGCTCGGCAAGCTGGCACGGAAGCACGAAACCATCGCTCTACAGATATCGGATCCCTTGGAGATGTCGCTGCCCAAGGCCGGCAAGGTGGTGCTCGCCGATCCCGAGACCGGGTGGGAGGTGCTGGTGAACACCAACAACGCCAACCTGCGGATGGGTTACGAAAAGCTGATGCGCCGCCAGTTCGAGGGCGTCGCCGCCACCTGCAAGAAGCACGCGATCGACCACGCCCAGCTCTTCACCGACCGCGATCGCCTCCACGACCTGCACCGCCTCCTCAAGAAACGCGCCCGCAAGCGCACCCGTTGATCCCGATGGCAGAGGCAAAAGACGACACGTTCACCCTCAAGGATCCCGTTCCGGCCGATCCTCTGCTACCCGACCCCGGCTTGCCGCTTTGGGCCTGGGGCCTGATCGGTCTCGCCGTGGTCGCGGTGATCGCCGCCGCGGTCATCCTGCTTCGCCGCAAAACTCCCGGCATGGTCGATCCGGACCGGGTCCGCGAGGAGGCCTACCGCCGTGCCCTCGCCGAACTCGAGGGCAGGCCCGGCGAGACGATGCAACAGGCTGCCACCGCCGTTTCCATCGCCCTGCGCCGCTATCTTGCGGTGGTTTCGGGCGATCCCGCACTTTTTGAAACTCACGAGGAATTTGTCGCCCGCCACGAGTCTCTTGCCTCCTATCCCGAGGACCTGCGGAAAACCACCGCCGAAGGTTTTTCCCATTTGGCGCGCTTGAAGTATGGTCCTGAAGCAATTGGCGATCCGGTGGCGCTTTATTCAGCGGCGCGCCAACTGCTTGACCGCCTCCACCAGCACCGGCCCGCATGAGGGAATTCCTGGAACATTTCAAATTCGCCCAGCCGCAGTGGCTCCTGCTGTTGATTCCCTGCGTGCTGCTATTCCTACTGCGCCGCGGGCGGGGGGCGGAGGCTGCCTTGACCTTCTCGACCCTGTCCGTCCTGGTAAGCCTCGGTGCCAAGGTCCGCCGCTCGGCCTTCTCCTTCGGCATGCCGCTCGCCGTCCTGGCTCTGGTTCCCGCGATCCTCGCGATGGCCCGCCCGGTCTGGCGGAACGAGTACCATTCGAAAACCGCCAGCGGCATCGACATCGCCATCGCCTTCGATGTCTCGCTGTCGATGAGCATCGACGACTTCCGCACGCCGGATGGCCGGGCGCTCAAGCGCATCGACGCCGCCAAGGCGGTGGTACACAATTTCATCGAGAGCCGGCCCGACGACCGGATCGGCATGGTGATATATTCCGGCCGCCCTTATTCGGTTAGCCCGATCACCCTCGACCACGAGTGGCTCCTGAGCAGTTTCAAGCAGGTTAACTTGAACATCCTCAAGGAGATGGGAACGGCGATCGGATCCGCCATCGCGGCCGCCTCCAGCCGCCTCGACTCGCGGGATGCCAAGAGCAAGATCATCATCCTCTGCACGGACGGTGCCTCGAATTCCGGAAAAATCTCCCCGATCGAGGCAGCTGAAAATGCCAAGACCTTGGGAATCAAAGTCTACACTATCGCGATCGGCACCGAGGAGGGCCGGGTCGACAGCAATATCCAGCGTTTTGCCCGCCAGGAATTCGACCTGCCCACCCTGAAGAAAATCGCAGCCATCACCGGCGGGGAGCACTACTGGGCACAGAACGTCGCCGAACTTGAAGACACTTTCAAATCGATCGATCGTCTGGAGAAGTCGGAGTCGGTTTCGCGCACCGTCATCGAGGACGTCGAACTCTACCCCTGGTTCCTGGGAGCGGCGGTGCTGGCCTCGCTGGCCGCCGCCTTCCTGCTCGCCATCAACCCTCCGCCGTCACCATGAGCTTCGCCCAACCCGCTTGGTTCGCCCTGCTGTTGCTGGTGCCCTTGTTCACGGCGGGCGCGGTGCTGGTGGCGCGGCTGCGCCGCAAGCAATGGTCGGCCTTCGCCGCGCCCCGCCTGCGGCCCCGCCTGCTGCGCCGCGGCAGTCCCCTGCCCCGCTGGCTTGCTTTCTCGTTCCTGATGCTCGCCGTGGTCCTGCTCTCCTTCGGCATGGCCCGGCCCCAGACCACCCGCGGGACCCAAGCCGAGACCAGCCGGGGCCGTAACGTTCTGCTGGCTCTCGACCTGTCCCGCAGCATGTTGGTGAAGGATCTCAAGCCGGACCGTCTCACCCAGGCCAAGATCCTCTGTTTCGAGTTGATGGAAGCCCTGCCGAGCGATCGCATCGGCCTGATCGGCTTCGCGGGCGAGCCCTACCTCTTCGCCCCTCTTACCGTCGATCACGCCGCGGTCCGTGAGACCATCGACCAACTCGACATGGATTTCATCCCGGTCGGCGGCTCCGATCTGGAAGGGACGCTGGAGCTGGCCATTAAAACGCTCAAGGAAACCGGCCAGAAGGAAAACGCGCTGATCATTTTGAGCGACGGCGAGGAGACCACCGGTCGCATGAGCCGGCTCGCGGCGGAAGCCAAGAAGGCGGGAGTCTACGTCTTCGCCATCGCGGTCGGCACCGAGCAGGGAGATTACATCCCGAATCCCGAATATCCCGACGGCCGTCATCGCGACCGGTCGGGCAGTGTCGTCCGCAGCGGCATCAATACCGCCGCCCTCAAGAAACTGGCGGCCGAAACCGGCGGCCGCTTCGCCGTGGCCACCTCGGCCGCGAGCATCCCGGAAATGGTGAAGACCGCGATTTCGGATCTCGAGCAGTTCGAGATCGCGGGACGCGACCGCTTCGTTCCCATCGAGTACTACCAATGGTTCGTCCTGCCGGGCATCATCTTCCTTATCGCGTCGGTCATCGCCGGAACCCGTTGGCGCGGCCTTGGGCCCGCAAGTGCGGCCACGGCGGCAGCCCTCGTTTTCCTGACGCCCCAGCCGGCCCGGGCGGGAATGCACGAGGATGCCCGCAAGGCCCTGGCGGAAGGCCGCCACGGCGATGCGGAAGACCTTTTCGACAAGCTCGCCACGGAAGCCGGATCGTCCGACGACGCGTTCCGCTATCGCCTCGCGCAGGGCAACGCCGCTTTCCGCGAGGGCAAAGCCGATGTCGCCCGCCATGCCTTCAGCGAAGCCCTGCGTTCCGAAGATCCGAAGGTCCGCGCCGCGGCCCACCACGGCTTGGGGACCATCCTCTTCGACACCGGCTGGAAGCGGCTTTCAAACGGCCCGGCCTACCCGGAAATCGCGCCGCCTGAATCCGAAGGCAGGGCGTCCGATCCATTCAAGCAGATCGCCGACGCTCTCGCAGGCAAAAATGCGGTGCCGAACAAGGGTCCCATGGATGCCTTCGACGACATGGTTCGCCAAGCGGTCTCCGAATGGATCCAAGGCGAGATCCCGGACAGCGGGGATACCGCGGGCTTTGACCGTTTCAATGGCGTGCTCACCGACTGGGTGGATGCGGTCAAGCATCTCGATTCAGCCTTGCGCTACGACCCGTCCCTTAGCGACGCCAAGCACAACCGGACGCTGACGGTGAAGTACCTCAAGCGCCTCCGCGAAATTCTCGAGGAAGTCCAGGAGAACTCCCAGCAGATCCAGCCCATGCCCGGCCCAGGCGAGGGAGAAGGCGAAGGCCAGGGCGATCAGCCCGAAGGTGAAGGTCAGGACGGCGATCAGGAAGGCGAAGGCAAGGGCGGCGACAAGGAGGGCAAGGGCAAAGGCGAGGGCGACGAGAAGGATAAGGATGGCGAGGGCGGCGACAATCCCGGCGACAAGAAGGACGGCGAAGGCGACAAGGACAGCGGCAAGAAACCGAAACCGGGGGAATCGCCCGAAGATGCCGCCCGCCGCATCCTCAAGGAGAACGCGGACTTCGAAAAAGGAGCGCTGGGCCCGAATCGAATCGAGTACCGCCAGCCCGACAAGGACTGGTAATCCATTTCAAGAACCGTGAACCGATTTCTTTCAATTCTATTCATCAGCGTGTGGTTCGGCTCGGGAGCCTGGGGTGCCGCCCCGGTCGTAGAGGCCAATATCAGCAGCCGTTTCCTCGTGACCGGCGAACAGGCCACGTTCGAGGTGGTCGTTCCGGCCGAAGAGTTCCGCGTCGATAGCGCTCCTCCGATTCCCGAGGTGAAAAACCTCACCATCCGTCCGCTGGGCATCGGCCCGCGGCCCAGATCCGGACCGGGCCGGCGGGTCGAATACTTCTTCAACTATGCGGTCTCCGGCTATGTGCCCGGAAACTATGTGATTCCGGCACTTGAATTGAACTTCGCCGGTGAGATCCGCCGCACCGCCCCGATCGAGTTGCGGATCATCGAAGAAACCGACCTCAAGTGGGCGAGCACGGTTGTGGACGGCCGTGAGATCCGCTACTCCGCCGCCTTCCATGCCATCAAGGGCAACCCCTATGTCGGCGAAAAACAGCCGGTGGAGATCAAGATTTACTTCCCGGCCGAACAACCGGTGGAAGACTGGGGTATCCCGGACTTCGAGCGCGACGGGCTTTCGGCATGGCGATTCCAGCCGCAGCAGCAGACGCGGATGAGTCGTCGCGCCACGATCCTCCGGAGAAACTATCAGGCGATCAGCTATCCCAGCACCATGTCCACGAACCGGGTGGGCGAAGCCACGCTCGGCCCCGCGTCCGTGAGGATCATGACCCTGATCCCCTCCCTCGAACACTTCAGCCAGGCATATACCCAACCGGTTACGGTCAATGTTCCCGCTATCAAGCTGAACTCCAAGGCCCTCCCGCCCGGAGCACCGGACGGCTTCGACAACGCCATCGGCCAGTTCTCGTTCGGCGTCACCACGCGGGAGACCGAAGTCCGCGAAGGCGATCCGGTGACGGTCAACATCACCGTGAACGGCTCGGGAAATCTCGATGCACTCCAGCCGCCGAAGCCGCTCGATGTCGACGGCTGGAAGCTCTACGATGCGTCCTCCTCTGAACGGGGTGAAGAACGCCGGGAGATGTGGGGGGAAGTGAGCTTCCGCCAGTTCATGAGCCCGCTCCGGGTCCAAACCTCGGTCCCTCCTTTCCGCTTCGTTTATTTCGACCCGGCGAGTGCCAAATACGAGACGCTGCTTTCGGATGCGATCCCCCTGACCGTGCTCCCCTCCACGGCCGCCGCCCTCCCCGGTGCCGCCGTTCCCCAAGCCCTTCCCATGCCTTTGGAGGAAATGACCGACATCCTGGGTGTGATCAAAGGTCCGGCGAAGCTCCTGCCGAAGCGCAGCCCATTGCCTTCCTGGCTGTGGCACATCATCCCCGGGCTTGTGGTGGCGGGACTGCTTGCCCGCATCGCCGCCACCAAGCTCGGACCTCGCCTCAAGAAGGATCCCGACCGGATCGCGAGGGAGAAGGAGTGGCGTGAGGTCGAACGCTCTCCCGCCCAAACCGGGGATTTTTACCGGAGTGTCGGCCATTTCATCGAACGCTGGCTCGGCGGCAGCACCGACCCGATCGTTGCCGAGACCTTGGCAAAGCGGGACGAGTTGTGCTTCCGTCAGGACATGTCCGAGTTGAAAGTGGACCGCTCCGAACGGCAGCGCGTGCTGCGACAGCTGCGCAAGATCGCACTGCCCGTCGTGCTGTTGTTCCTCGCGTTGTCATCGCAATCCGGCTTCGGTCAAGAAGCACCGGAGAAACTGTTCGAGGACGGCCGCTTCGCCGAAGCGGGCAAGGCGTGGTTGGAAAGCGGCCCCTATGATCAGTTGTCGGCGGACACGCTTTTCAATATCGGCAACGCGGCCTACCGCTTGGGCTCGCCGGGTGAAGCGGCGCTCTATTACCGGCGGGCCCTCCTACGCCAGAGCACGCACGCCGAGGCCCGCCAGAACATCCGTTTCCTGGAACGGAAATTCGGCTCCATTACGTTCAACCGCCCTGACTACCAATACCAACTCGCCCGGGTCCCGCTCGCAGTATGGAAAAGCGTGGTTTGGGCTGCGGCTTGGATGGTGGTGATCGCCATCCTCATCTTCCCCGCCACTCGTCCGGGAGCAGGTATTCGCGTGGCATCGATCGTGACCTTCATCACCGCGCCCTTGATTGCCGCCGGTGCCATCGTCGCGTGGAAGTATTACCCGGACGACGCGCGGTTTGCCCCCGCCAAGGAGCAAGCCGTGGTGGTGGCGGACAATTCCGCGGTCCGCACCGACGCCGCGAGGACCGCCCCCAAGGTCATCGATGCACCTGCCGGATCGCTTTGCCGCAAGATCACCCAATCCGGCGAATGGGCCTATGTCGCGTTCACCAACGATAGCCGCGGCTGGATTCCACTCGCGGATATCGAGTCGCTCGAGACAACCCAGCCTGCCCCGCCGAAGTTGCGGCCCGCGAAAGGCAGCGAGAGCAATGCCTGAAGCCAACAACAAGTCTTTTCCCAACCCACGAAACCAAGAAATGAAACGTCGTTTAATCCTCGCCTTCGCCCTGCTCTCTCCCTTCGCATTTGCCCAGGAAGAAGCCAAAAAAGAGGATGCGAAACCCGCCGAAGCTGCCAAGCCCGCCGCCCTGAGTGACATCAAGATCAAGATGGTCACCACCAAAGGGGAGATCGAAGCCACCATCTTCGCTTCCAAGGTGCCGATGACCTCGGCCAACTTCCTCAATCTGGCCAAGCGCGGCTACTACAACGGGATCGCCTTCCACCGCGTGATCAGCGATTTCATGATCCAAGGCGGAGATCCGACCGAATCCGGCCGGGGTGGTCCCGGTTACAAGTTCGGCGACGAGTTTCATCCTTCGTTGAAGCACTCCAAGCCCGGCATCTTCTCGATGGCAAACGCCGGCCCCGGCACCAATGGCTCGCAATTCTTCATCACCATGGCTCCCACCCCTTTCCTCGATAACCGGCACTCGGTCTTCGGCGAGGTCACCAAGGGCCAAGACGTGGTCGAAAAGATCCTCGGAAAAATGAATACCGGCGAACAAGGAGGCAA
>CBFGPU010000094.1:0-7554 GCA_965650715.1 uncultured Haloferula sp.
TGAAGTAATGCAGCAGCCCGCCCTTGCTCACTCCCGCCTCCGCCGCCACCGCGTCGAAGGTCAATTTCGAGACCCCCTCCCGCACCGCCACCGTTTCCGCCGCGTCCAGCAATTGGTCTCTCAAGGTTGGATTCACTCGTGTCATGCCGCGGGCGCAACCTACCGTCCAGACGGTCGGAGTCAAACCGTCCAGACGGTCGGACTCATTTTTTAATGTCATGCCCATCCTTTCCCTACGACGAACCGGTCCGCCCGCACGTGACAGGAGGTTACAAGTTTCTGACGATTTCCGGAGCCCGCGTTGACGAACTAACGCGCCTTGGCCAGCCTCAGCGGGTGGTCCGGCCGAGCGCCGCCTCATGAGATCCAATGCTCTACTCCCGCTGGCAGGACATCCTCGGCAAGCATCGCGATCGCCTCGCCGTGATCGACGGCGAGGACCGCTGGACCTTCGGTGACTTGGCGGAGCGCCTCCAGGCAATGCCCCCCGCCTTCAGCCCGATCTTCGCCCGCGGCGGGGTCCCGGAAGTCGCGGTGGCGGTGCTGCGCGGGTGGCGCGACGGCCAGCCGGTACTGCCGCTGGAAAAAGATGCGCCCGATCCGGGGGTGCCACCGCTCATCCCGGAGGGCACCGCGCACCTGAAGCTGACGCCCGGAATCGCCGGCAAGCCGCGGGCGGTCTTCTTCACGGCAGAACAAATCGCCGCCGATGCCGACCGGCTCGCGGCGGCGATGGAACTGCACCCCCTGGTCCCGAATCTCGCGGCGATCTCGGTGACACATTCCTACGGATTTTCGAGCATCATGCTGCCGCTGCTCTTGCACGGCGTGCCGGTGCACGCGGTGGAGGTTCCCTTCCCCCGGGTGGTGGCGGAAGCGCTGGCCGCGCACGAACGGATGGTAGTGCCCGCGGTGCCTTCCATCTGGAAAGCGTGGCACCGCTCGGGAATCCTGGCTCACGCGAAGATCGCGCTGGCCGTCTCCGCCGGGGCACCGCTGTCGCTGGAGCTGGAAGCCGCCGTGTACGAGAGCTTCGCGCTCAAGCTTCACAATTTCTACGGTGCCAGCGAGTGCGGCGGGATCTCCTTCGACGACTCGCGGGTGCCGCGGGAAAGTGCCGCCGACCTCGGAACCCCGCTTCATGGCGTGGGCGTGAGCGTCCACGAATCCGGGAGATTCCTGATCACGAGCAACGCCGTGGCCAGCGGCTACGCGGAAGCGCGGGAGGGCGAGATCCTGGGCGGCGGACGGTTCCTGACACAGGACTTCGGCGAGATCGAGAACGGACGGCTTCTTCTCGCCAGCAGCGGTGCCGAGTCGATCAACGTCGCGGGCCGGAAGATCGGTCCGGCGAAGATCGAGGCGGCGCTGATGGCAACCGGCCTCGTGGCGCGGGCGAGGGTCTTCGGCGTGGCGAGCCACGATCCCGAGCGGGTCGAGGAGATCACCGCGATGGTCGAATTGATGGGGGGATCGCTGGACGAACTCCGGCAGGCCGCCGTCGCGGCGCTGGCCGGCTGGGAATGCCCGCGGCACTGGGTGACGGACGCCGGGGAGGACGCTTGGCGGATCGGAAGGGCGGACCTGAAGAAGCGCTACGCCTCCTGACCGCTGAGCATGATCTTCGCGGTCGCCAAAGGTCGCTCGCCCACGCCCACTTCGCCGGAGACTTGGATCAACCCTCCGAGACGGCCTTCCACCTCGGCGCGGATCGTGAGCGTCTCGCCGGGGCGGGCCGCACCGAGGATCTTCGCGGCACGGACGCCGGTGAGGAGGAGATTCTCCAAGGGCGGGATCGCGGGGTCACTCTGGGCTACCACGCCGCCGAGCTGCGCGATCGCCTCGATGAGGATCACGCCTGGGATGAGGGGGTTCCCCGGGAAATGGCCGGCGAGGAAGGGCTTGTCACCCCGGACCCGGTAGCTCGCCGTGGCGGATTTGCCGGGATCGAGCGCATCGAGGGTATCCACGAAGCGGAATTCCGGTCCGTGGGGCAGGGCGGCAAGCGGATCGTTCACGGCGGCATCCATCCCGGATGCCCGCAGGCTGGCAAGCTGCATGCTCGTTTTTGCAGAGGAATTTTAAATCGACCCGAACCATCACGACCGGTTAGACTGAAGGCGCGTTCCCTCCCATGCCACCCGCCGAGACCCGAACCCTGACCGCGCCGCCGCAAGCCGCGGCCACCCAGCCAAAACGCGGGTGGCGCTGGGCTTGGGATGTCATGGCGACACTCGGGGCCTTCGCTTACTGGGGGATATTCGGGCTGCTTTTCACCCTTGTCTCGATTCCGCTGATCCTGGTGCTGCCCTGCCCGGTGGCGAAAAAGCTGGGCCGCGGGATGTTGCACCGCGCCTTCCGGGTTTTCGTCGGCTACCTGAAAGTCACCGATCTGGTGCATGCGGATCTCGCTTCGCTCGATGCCCTGAAGGACAAGAAAGGACCGGTGATCATCGCGCCGAATCACACCTCCCTGTGGGACGCCGTCTTCGTGATTTCCAAGTTGCCGCAGCCGATCTGCATCATGAAGGAATCAATCCTGAAGAATCCCTTCCTCGGCGGCGGGGCGCGGCTGGCAGGCTACATTCCGAACGGGTCCTCCGCGCGGATGGTGAAGGATGCGGCGGATGCCCTGCAGAACGGCGGGCAGCTCCTGCTTTTCCCGGAGGGGACGCGGACCCGCCGCGACGCCCGCTGGACCAACCCGCTGGGCGGCGGCTGCGCCCTGATCGCGAAGCGGGCGGGAGTGCCGGTGCGGCCGGTCTTCATCCGCAGCAACACCCGCTTTTTGGAGAAGGGCTGGCCGCTGTGGAAGAAGCCGGATCTGCCGATCCGCCTGAGCTTCGAACTGGGTGAGCCGTTACAGGTCGAGGAGGGCGAGTCCGCCCACGAGTTCACCAAGCGCCTGGAGGACATTTTCGAGCGGAACCTGTCCCGCGCCCACAAATTCCGACGCCAGGTGGCCCAAGGTTGAGGTCGGATTTCCGCGGAGTTTCCCGGCTCCGCTCCTTGGCTTGGAACGGATGGCGGAAATCCTCCCCGGATTCCGCTTGTGAGTCCGCCCGCCCCTCCCCTACCGTCCGCGCGCCGCGCGGGTAGCGCTCCCGCGCGGTCGTCCCGCGCCCATGAAAGCCATTCTAGCTCTTGAAGACGGCCGCCTTTTCGAAGGCCGTGCCTTCGGTGCCACCGGAACCACCACCGGCGAGATCTGCTTCAACACCTCGATGACCGGTTATCAGGAGGTCGTCACCGATCCGTCCTACCGCGGTCAGATCGTGGCCATGACCTACCCGCAGATCGGGAATTACGGGATCAACCCGGAGGACGCCGAGTCCGCAAGCCCGCACGTGCGCGGCTTCGTGATCGGCGAGCTTTCCCCGGTCGCCTCGAACTGGCGCTCGCGGCAATCGCTGCCGGATTACTTCACCCAGCACGGCGTGGTCGGCATCGAGCACGTGGATACCCGCGCCCTGACCAAGCACCTGCGTTCCCGCGGCGCGATGCGCGCCTGCCTGACCACCGAATTGGACACCGAAGCGGCGATCAAAGCCGCGCAGGCCTCGCCCTCGATGGAAGGGATGGACTACGTGCAGGAAGTCTCCACCGAAAAGGGCTACGCTTGGCAGGACGACTCCCGCCGTTTCGCCCTGCCGAATGCCTCGACGGGGCATCTCGAGACCTACCTCGAACTTCCGCCGGTGAAGCACCGGATCGTGGCTTACGATTTCGGCATCAAGTGGAACATCCTGCGCCGCTTGCGGCAGGCAGGCTTCGAGGTGGACGTGGTGAACTCGCGCGCCTCCGCGGAATCCGTGCTGGCGAAGAATCCGGACGGCATCTTCCTCTCGAACGGCCCCGGTGATCCGGCGGCGCTCGGCTACATCCACGAGGAGATCAAGAAGCTGATCGGCAAAAAGCCGGTCTTCGGCATCTGCCTGGGCAACCAGATCCTCGGTCACGTCTTCGGCGGCAAAACCTACAAGCTGAAGTTCGGCCACCGCGGCGGCAACCAGCCGGTCAAGGATTTACGCAGCGGGAGGATCTCGATCACCTCGCAGAACCACGGCTTCGCGGTCGATCCCGACTCGCTGCCTTCGAACGTGGAGGTCACGCACCTCAACCTGAACGACGACACCGTGGAAGGCATCCGCCACAAGGAGATGCCGGTCTTCTCCGTGCAGTATCACCCGGAGGCGGCTCCCGGCCCGCACGACGCCAGCTACTTCTTCGAGGAGTTCGCGGCGTTGATCGATTCGACGAAATAAGACCCGAGACCTCCGGACGCGACCACCGCGATCGTTGCCGGCAAGGTTCACGTCCATCGTTCCATTCGCGGTTCAAGATCATGAACACCATCGTCACCGGTCTCCAGTGGGGAGACGAAGGCAAAGGCAAGATTGTCGATTATCTCACCGAATCCGCCGACGTCGTCGTGCGAGGCCAAGGCGGCAACAACGCCGGGCATACGGTGATTGCCCGGGGGACGAAGTATGTGCTGCACCTGCTGCCCTCCGGCATCCTCTGGGACGGCAAGCTCAACGTGATCGCGAACGGCGTGGTGATCGATCCGGTCGGGCTGGTCGCGGAGATCGAGCGGGTGGAAGGCCAAGGGGTCTCGATCACGCCGGAGAAGCTTCTCATTTCGGACCGCTCCCATGTCGTGTTACCGCTGCACAAGGAACTGGACGCGGCGCGCGAGGCGGCGCTGGGCGACCGCAAGATCGGCACCACCAAGCGCGGCATCGGCCCGGCCTATGCGGACAAGATCAACCGCTGCGGCTTGCGGGTGGCCGACCTGATGGACGAGGCCTATTTCCGCGAGATGGTCACGCACCGCACGGCGGAGGCGAACGAGGTGCTGGCGAAATTCGGCCTGCCCACCTTCAACGCGGAAGAGCAGGCGGAGGAAGTGCTGGCGGCCTTCGCGCGGCTGCGCCCGCACGTCACGAACACCATCCCCGTGCTCCACGCGGCATGGAAGGCGGGCAAGACGATCCTTTTCGAAGGGGCGCAGGGCACCCTGCTCGACATCGACTTCGGCACCTATCCCTTCGTCACCTCGTCGAACACGACCTCTGGCGGTTCCTGCACCGGCACCGGCCTGCCGCCAACCGCGATCCAGGAAGTCATCGGCGTATGCAAGGCTTACACCACGCGGGTCGGGTCCGGTCCCTTCCCGAGTGCGGATGAAGGGCTCTCGCAGTACCTGCACGATCTCGGCCGCGAATTCGGAGCCACCACCGGCCGCCCGCGCGGCTGCGGCTGGCTGGATGCCGTATTGCTGCGCCACGGCTGCATGGTGAACGGCGCGACGGGCCTGGCCGTGACCAATCTCGACGGCCTCGACAACTACGCGACCCTCCGTATTTGCACCGGCTACGACATCGACGGCACGGTCCATGAACTTCCGCCCGCCGACCGCCATGCCTGGGACCGGGCCACCGCGATCTACGAAGAGCTTCCCGGCTGGCAGCAGGACACCACCGCGTCCACGTCCTTCGACCAGCTACCGGCGAACGCGAGGGCCTACCTCGCACGGCTGAGCGAGCTGTGCGGAACGCCGGTCAAGTTCGTCGGCGTCGGTCCCGACCGCGCCCAGACGCTGGTGGTTTGATTTTTCACTCCCCCTTCATTCCATGCTCGCTCATCCGCATTCCAATGCGGCCCTCCCGATGAACGAAGACCGGTCCATCCCCCGCCACATCGCCATCATCATGGATGGCAACGGCCGCTGGGCGAAAGAGCGCGGTCTGCCGCGACGCGAGGGGCATCGGGCGGGAGCGGAATCGGTGCGCGAGTGTGTAGAAGCCTGCAAGGAACTGGGGGTCGAGTACCTCACCCTCTATGCCTTCTCCTCGGAGAACTGGAACCGCCCCGCGGCGGAGGTCACCGCCCTGATGGCGTTGCTGGAAAAGTTCCTGGAAGAGAAAGCCGGCGAGCTGATGAAGCAGAACGTGCGGCTGACGGCGATCGGTCATCTCGACCGCTTGCCGGAACGCACCCGCCGCAAGCTGAACAAGGCGGTCGAGCGGACCGCGGGAAACACCTCGCTCACCCTCGTGCTGGCGCTGTCCTACGGCGCGCGGGAGGAGATCGTCGAAGCGGCGCGCTCCCTCGCCACGGATGCGGCGGCGGGGAAGATCGATCCTGCGAAGATCGACTGCGCGGCATTTGCCGCCCGGCTCTTCACCGCGGGAATTCCGGACCCGGACCTGCTCGTCCGCACCTCCGGCGAGCTGCGCGTTTCGAACTTCCTCCTGTGGCAGATCAGCTACGCGGAAATCGTGATTTTCAAGAAGTTCTGGCCGGACTTCCGGCAGGCGGACCTCTTCGAGGCGGCGCAGGAGTACGCGCGGCGGCACCGGCGCTTCGGAGCCCTTTAAGTGCCGCTCGTCACGGAGCGCAAGGTCCATGAACACCGCTCATGCATGCCGCGATTTCCCTGACTCAGCCTCTGCTTGCACTTGTTTTGCGGTCGGAACATGATTGCCCTTGGAGCAACCCATGGCCGACGCCCCGCCGGAGCAAACGATTCTTCTCGTTGATCAAGACCACGACTTTCTGGAGTGGGCCACGAAGCATTTGACCGCGAACGGCCTCCGTATCCTACGCTGCGACAATGCGGACAACGCGGTGAAGGTGGTCGAAAAGACGAGCGTGGACCTGGTGGTGGCGGACATCCAACTCCAGCCTTTCGACGGTCTCGAACTCCTTTCCCGCCTGCGCCAGACATCCCCGACCACGCTGGTCATCCTGACGACCGGCTTCCCGAGCACGGGCCAGGTGATCGAGGCGACCCAGCGCGGCGCGCATGACGTGATGCGCAAGGAGGCGCTTCCCTTTGAGCTGCGGCCGGTGGTGGAGAGCGCGCTCCAGACCGCAGACGACCGCCGCTCCGCCGAGCAGCCTGCCGCGGAAATGCCCAGCTTGGACGGCCGGGTGAAAATCATCGGCGTTTCCCGTGCCCTGCAGGACGTTTTCAAGATCGTCGGGCGCGTGGCCCGGTCGGATGCGCCGGTTCTGGTTACCGGCGAGAGCGGCACCGGCAAGGAACTCGTCGCGAAGGCGATCCACGAATATTCCCCGCGCCGGCAGCAGGAGCTGATCGCCATCAACTGCGGGGCGATCCCGGAAAACCTTCTGGAAAGCGAGCTTTTCGGCCATGAGAAGGGCTCCTTTACCGGCGCGATCGCGCGACGGGCGGGACGTTTCGAGCAGGCCGACGGCGGCACGCTGTTCCTCGACGAAATCGGGGACATGCCGCTTTCCGTACAGGTGAAGCTGCTGCGCGTGCTACAGGACGGGACCTTTTCCCGCGTGGGTTCGAACGAGACCCTGAGCGCGGACGTACGGGTGGTCACCGCGACCAACAAGACCCTTTCCACTGAAGTGGCCGCGGGACGCTTCCGCGAGGATCTCTACTACCGCCTGAACGTGGTGGAAATCCGCCTGCCCCCGCTGCGCGAGCGGGCGGAAGATATCCCGCTCCTCGCGGAGTTCTTCCTCCAGCGGATCACGCGCAAGAACGGCATGGCCCGCATCCGCCTCTCCGCG
>CBFGPU010000095.1:0-7516 GCA_965650715.1 uncultured Haloferula sp.
GCCTTCGCACGCCATCAATCCCCGAAGAGATTCCCCAGTCCGCCGAGCGCGGAGCCCTCGCCCTTGCCGCTCGCATACATGCCCGTGATCCGCTGCGCGAGGCGCGCGAAGGGCATGCTCTGCAGCCACACCGTGCCGTGACCCTGCAGCGTCGCGAGGAAGAGACCCTCGCCGCCGAAGACCATCGACTTGAGATTCCCGGAGCGCTGGATGTCATAGTTGATCCCCTTCGTGAAAGCCACCAGGCATCCGGTGTCCACGAAGAGCTTCTCGCCCTTCAGTTCCTTCCGCACCACCGTGCCGCCGGCGTGGATGAACGCCATGCCATCGCCCTGCAGGCGCTGGAGGATGAAGCCCTCGCCGCCGAAGAACCCCGCGCCGAGCTTGCGGTTGAAGGCGATCCCGATCTGCGTGCCGAGCGCCGCACACAGGAAGGCATCCTTCTGGCATAGCAGCTCGCCGCCCTGCTGGGCCAGATCCACCGGCACCACCGTACCCGGATACGGCGCGGCAAAGGTCACCCGCTTCTTGCCGCCGCCGCGGTTGGTGAAGTGGGTCATGAAGATCGACTCGCCTGTCAGCGCGCGCTTGCCCACCGCCATCAGCTTGCCCATGAAGCCTTGGTCCGGCGTCGAGCCGTCGCCCATCTTCGTCTCGAAGGCGATGCCGTCTTCCATGTAGTTCATCGCCCCGCCTTCCGCGATCACCGTCTCGTTCGGATCCAGCTCGATCTCCACCATCTGGATCGACTCGCCGATGATCTCGTAATCGATCTCGTGCGACCTCTTGCCGCCCATCGCCGGCGGACTACCTCCCGGTGGCAGCGGCGGCGGGGCACCCGCACCCTTGAAGAGGTCGGGAAGCGCCTTCCCCGCGGGCTCCCAGCCGACCATCCCCTGGGTCCACATCAGGGTTTGGGAGTTGATCGCTCCGCTCTCGACGAGTTCGGCGAGGTTTTCTTCGGAGGTCGTGGCGGTGGAACCGGAGGAGCTGTGGTAGTGCCAAGTCTTCATGGTGCTGCAAGCGTAATGGTCGGTTTGCGCGGTGCAAGAAAGCAGCGTGTGCCGAAATTGGCGATTACACGCCGGGGTGCCGATTCCACCCGACTCAAGCTCCCGGGGCCGATCACGGCTAGGAGAGACACCTAGGAATCCTTATCCTTCCGAAAGGAATGCCTGACCTTCGACCACAAGAATCCGATGCCAATCCCCACCAGCCGGACAATCGCCCAAAGCGCATCGATGAAATGCCACACCACTGCCACGGCAACGATGGCAAAAACGAAGAGCCACACCGGTCCGGGGAACCCATTCATCCTAGTCGGGCTCCCAGTCCATGAGCCGCAAATCAACGAGTAGCTTGAAGCCGGACGGCGGGTCAACGGCGGACCCGAGCGCCCCTCACAACAACTGCGTCTCCGCCAGCAAATGATACGTCCCCTGCTTCTCGATCAACTGCTCGTGGGTGCCGCTTTCCACCAGCTTCCCGTGGTTCAGCACCAGGATCGTGTCCGCGTCCCGCACCGTGGAAAGCCGGTGCGCGATCACCAGGCTCGTCCGTCCCGCCATCAAGCGCTCCAGCGCCTCGTTCACCAGACGCTCGCTCTCCGTGTCCAGCGCGCTCGTCGCCTCGTCTAACAAAAGGATCCGCGGGTCCGCCAGGATCGCCCGCGCGATCGCGATCCGCTGCCGCTGCCCGCCGGAGAGCTTCACGCCGCGCGGCCCGACGGTCGTGTCGTAGCCCTCCGGCAGCTTCGAAATGAACTCGTGCGCGTTCGCCTGCTTTGCCGCGGACGCGATGTCCTCCGAGCTCGCGCCCGGCCGCCCGTACTCGATGTTCTCGCGGATCGACCCGCCGAAAAGGATCACCTCCTGCGGCACCACCGCGATCTGCTTGCGCAGCGAGGCCAGTTCCAGTTCCGCCGCATCGCCGCCATCGAAAAGCACCCGCCCGTTCTCCGGCCGGTGGAAACCCAGGATCAGCGAG
The DNA here is from genome assembly GCA_965650715.1 of uncultured Haloferula sp. Lineage (GTDB taxonomy): Bacteria > Verrucomicrobiota > Verrucomicrobiia > Verrucomicrobiales > Akkermansiaceae > Haloferula. Next base: position 1,987 of record CBFGPU010000095.1, read on the forward strand.
AAGACCGTCGATTTCCCCGCGCCCGACGGCCCTACCAGCGCCACCCGCTTGCCCGGCTCCGCGGTGAATGACAACCCGTGCAGCACCGGCGCCTCCGGCCGCGCCGGATAGCGGAAGGACACGTTCTCGAAAGAGAGCCGGCCCGCGAGCTTACCTGCCGCGCGGCTGCCGCTGTCCTCCGGCTTCTCCGCCATGATCTCGCGCAGCCGCTCGGTCGCGCCACTCATCGATTGGAATTGCGACACGACTTCCGGCATCGAGCCCAGCGAGGCTCCCACGAAGACACTGAAGATGATGAAGCCGATGAACTCCGTCTGCTCGATCGCGCCGCTCGACAGCAGGTGCGAGCCATACCACACCACGCCGCCGATCGTCCCGAACATGACGAAGATGATGAAGGACAGGAACGCCGCCCGCGCCCCGGCACCGCGCAAGGCCACGTCGAAGAACCGGTCGAGCGCGCGGTTGTAGCGGCTCTTCTCGAAGCCTTCGTTCGAGAAAGCCTTTACGTCCGCGATGCCCTGCACGCTTTCCTCCATGACCATGCCGGCCTCGCCCAGCGCGTCCTGCGCATCGCGGGAAAACTTGCGCACCTTGCGGCCGGAAATCGCCACCGCCAGCACCACCACCGGCACGCAGGCCAGCATCACCAGCGACAAGCGCCAGGAGAGGCAAAACACGGCGATCATGCTGCCGAGCAGGATCACGCTGTGACGGGCGGCTTGCGGCAGGGTATTGAGGAAGGTTTCCCGCACCGTCACGAGGTCCGCGGAGACGCGGTTGCTGATCGAGCCGGAGCGCTGGTCCTGGAAGAAGGGCACCGGTAGTTTCAGGAGATGGGTAAAGAGATCCCGGCGCAGGTCGTTGAGCGCCGCCTCCCCGGAGCGGGTGAAGCCCCGCACGCGCCAATAGGCGATGAAGGCCTGGACGGCGAGGATGCCGATCAGCCAGAGGATCTTCTCATCCGCCTTCTGTCGCGTCGCAGCGGCATCGACCCCGCTCTTCCAGGCATCCGCGGGGTTGCCGATCAGGTCCTTCAGGAACCAAGGGAAGGCCAGCGACAACCCTGCGGTCACGAAGAGTGCGATCACGGACGGGACGAAAATCTTCCGGTGCGGCCGCACATAGGACAGCACCCATGCGAGGCCTCCCTTGATATCGCGCTTCTTCTTGTCCGCCCCGGAGTTCCGCATGCGCCGGATGGGAGACCATCCCGGCCGCTCCGTCAAACCGCGAGACCGCGGCATTCTTCGAGGCATCCCCCCGAATGACCTGAATCGCTGATCGCCTCCCCCCGTCCCCCCCGTAAGCTCTCCCGATGCTTCGCCGCCTGCTCCCGCTTTTTTTCATGGTCCTCACCGCCGCCGGGGAGGAATTCGTCCCCCGCCTCCCCTCCGAAGCCCGCCTTTTCCTCCGCGTCCCTCCGGACGCTCAGCCCCTTCGCGACCTCCGCGTTTCGCTCGGCGAGGCCTCGCCCGGCACCCACGAGGACACTCCGGAAAAGCGCGAGCGTCTCACCGACATCCGCTTTCCGATCCGCTGGTGGGCCTGGCGCGAACTCTCCATCAACTTCACCCCGGGCCACGACGGCACCATCGAACTCGACCTCAACGGTCCTTGGGGCGAAGCCCGCCCCGGCGTGTTATTTCGTCAGGAGGTCCTTTGGGACGACCTCTCCGCGAAGGGCACAACGATCCCCAATGGAGGTTTCGAGTCCTTTTCGGAAGGCAAACCCGAGGGCTGGGACTCTCCATGGCGGCCTTACCCCGCCGCGGACCAATGGCCTCTCGCCAAGCGCGAGCCCCTTGAGGGAAAAAACTGCGCCGCCTCCTGGCACGGCCGCCCGCTGGCCTGCAAACTCCCCGTCAAGGCCGGGGTCCCCGTCCGCCTGAAACTCCACGCCCGCGCCGCCGCCGAGCCCGGCTTCAAGCCCCCTGCGCGCCTTCCGCAGGACACCCCCGCCCACCGTGCCTGCGCCACCCTCAGGCGCGGCGTGAATCTCGGCAACGGGTGGGAGGCACCGCCCGGCTCATGGGGCATCGAATACGACGTGAAGGACATCGACCGCATCGCGGAGGAAGGGTTCGACCACATCCGCGTGCCCGTCGCATGGCATTACCATCTTGAGAACGAGGCCATCAAACCCGCCCTCCTCGCGAGCCTCGAACCGGTGCTCAAGCGCGCCCTCGAGCGCAAGCTCACCGTGATCCTCAACTGGCACCACTTCGAGGACCTCTGCAACGAACCGGACAAGCACCGCGCCGCCTTCGCCGCCGGGTGGAAAACCGTCGCCAGGCACTTCAAGGACTGGCCGCCGCAGCTCTACCTCGAATTGCTCAACGAACCGAACGGCGCGCTCGACAACGAGGTCCTCGCCGCCGTCCACGCCGAGGCGATCGCCGCCATCCGCAAGACCAACCCGGCCCGCATCCTCCTCGCCAATCCGCCGCAGTGGGCCAGCGTTCCCGGCCTCGACCGCTTCTTCCTGCCCGACGGCGATACCCGCATCATCGCCAGCATCCACAGCTACGAGCCCTTCCAGTTCACCCATCAGCGCGCCTCCTGGGTGGGATTTCAGGATCTACGGGGAATCTCGTACCCCGGCCCGCCGCCCCGGCCCGTCGCCTTGCCGGAATCCCTCCGCGACAACACCGGCCTCGCCGCCTGGCTGGAGGCCTATAACACCCGCAAGGGGAGCGACAACCCCTGCACCGCCGCTACTTTCAAACTCCTGCTCGACGATGCCGCCGAATGGTCCAAGCACTTCGGGCGTCCCATCCACATCGGGGAATTCGGCTGCTTCAAGGAAGCCGACCCCGCCAGCCGCGAGCGCTACATCCGCGACTTCCGAACCGCCGCCGAACACCGCCGCATGCCTTGGGCCATGTGGGACTGGAAGGCCGGCTTCGGCTACTGGGATGCCGACCACTCCCAACCCCTCCTCCGCAACGCCCTCTTCAAATAGCACAACGTTAGACGTTGTGTTTGTTAGGGGTCCGCAGAGCCCCACCGGCCCCCATCCGCCATGTGCCAGCCGTAAGGAGCGACGACACTCCTGTCGTCGGGGGGGACGTGACGACCGGGGACAAGAGTGTCCCCTCTCCCTAGCGCTCCCGCCCCTCCTCCTCCTCGCCTTCCATCCGACCTCAGACCTCCGGCATTCTCCTTTTACAAAGTTGCGCTGCTTCCTCCCGCCGTCTTCACTCCCTCGCGTGCCTGCACGCTCCCAGCGCACCAGCGGCTCCGTCGCGATGGACGACTACCTCGAACAGATCCTGCATCTGATCGAAGCCAAGGGCTACGCCCGCGCCGTGGACATTTCGAAGAATCTCGGCATTTCCCAAGCCAGCGTGACGAACATGCTCCGCCGCCTCGACAGCGAGGGCCTGGTGAAGCACGAGAAATACCGTGGCACCGTCCTCACCGAAGAAGGTCACCGCATCGCCCGCGCCATCATCGAGCGCCACGAAACCCTGACCCGCTTCCTCCGCCTCTTCGGCCTCGAGGAGGAAACCATCTACCGCGATGTCGAGGGCATGGAGCACCATGTGTCCCGTCCGACCTTGGCGGTGATTCGCGCGCTCGCCGACCTTCTGGAGGCGAATCCGCGCTTGCTTCAGGAAGCCCGGTCGAAGATCGACCCGAGCACCTAGGAAGCACCCGCCGGTGCTCAACCTTGGAAACCCGCGCCGGCGAAAGCGGCGTCGAAGGCGTTCAGCGCGATCCCGATCTGCAGGCGGCCGGCGGGGGCCACGGGAGCAGCGGCATATTCGGCGGTCTTCAGCCGCTCGAAGGAGGGCATGAAGGTTGCGGGCTTCGGCACGTAGCCGGACTGTGGCACGGAACGAAGTGCGGCGCTGGCCAACTGGTTGATTCGCTCTTGAGTCGTCATGGATGAAGGAAGGCGAGTTACGTGGACCATTATTCAGAATCCCTGCCCGTGGAACATTACGCTTTCACGTCAGGGTACCCCCCGCGTTTGCGGAATCCCCGACCCCTACCCCGCCAAGGAGGGGGTGCGTCCCGCGCCCCCCTGCCTTTCCCATGGTGCCCCGCAACCCGGAGCCAAGCCCATCCGCTCCCCTTTGACGGCTCAGCCGCACTTCAAAAGAGCCCGCGGCTCCAAAGGGCACATCGACAGCACCCTCACATCCCCCGGAGGATCCCGATCTCCCAACGGAAATCAGCCCCGGCGGGATCACCCGCCGGGGCTGACAAAACAAAAATTCCACCCAGCACGCTATTGAATCAGAACTGCACGTCGGACTCCGCCTCCTGGGTTTTCGGAGCCATGTCCTTCGCCAGCTTGCCCACCACGCCGAACTTCTCCTTCAGCGCCGCGTCGCGCTCGGTCACGGTCGGTCCACCGCCGTCGCCGCCGGACAAATCCTTCATCGCCGCGCCAATCTGGGCGTCCTGGCCGGAGGTATCGGTGTTCGGGTCCACACCGAGCGCCATGGTGGCGGCATCGATCCGGGAACCTTGGACGGCCACCTTGTCGAGCTGGTTCTCGTAGGTGTCCATGATCGAGGTGAGGGACTTGAGGTCCTTCCCGCTCTGTTGAAACGCGGTGACCAGCGTGTTCATCTTGCGCTTGGCCGTGGGATTGAAAGTCACGAAAGCACCGCCCGAGACAAACAGCGCGAGGATCGCGAAGGTCAGCACCCGGCTGGTGCGCCGCAGCTTCTTGCCTTTCTGCTCATCGCGCTGGTCCAGCATCGCGACGAGTTCCTTGTCGCTCTCGACCGGATCCTTCACAGCGGCCGGCCGAGCGCCGGGGACGGGAACAGGAGCCACCGCCACCGGAGCTTGTTCAGCGGGAGCGGGCGGCTTTTCGATGAATTCCGCCGATCGCATCTTTTCAAAGGATGGCATGAAAGTCGCGGGCTTCGGTGCGATAGCGGCCGGGGGAGCGGCGCGGAGTGCAGCGTTGGCCAGTTGGTTGATGCGCTCTTGTGCAGTCATGGGAAGGGAAGAAGTTGCTTAATTCGCAGCCATTATTCACTTCCCCAAAATACCGTGCATCACGCAATGGCGTACCAAGGCCCTACGCGAGTCCGTAGGTGCCGCTCCAGCCCTAGAGCCATAATGGAAATCCCCCGTCATTACCCCGCCCACCCCGTCCTCCAGCACCCCCGCTCGCGGGGACACCAATCGGCCGCCCCCTGTCAACAGCAATCGGAAAAACCACCCTCCTCAGGGCTGCGCTCTCTCCCGCTGCGGACGCCTCAACAGCAAGAGCATCAAGCCGATCATGACCGGCAGGGCACCGCCGGGCTCGGGAATCGAGCCCTTGTCGCGGCCTCCCCCGGGCCCGACCAATGAAACACCCGGGCCGGTCCCGGCCGCGCCCACCCGGTCGAATCCATTCATCCCGCCTTCCGACCAGGATGACGGCCCGCCGGCCAAAAGCGGCAGCGAGGCGGCCTCCTCACCGAAACCACCGCTCGTTCCACCGAGCATCGCCAGGATCGGCCCGGGCAAAGATTCTTGTCCAACCCCGTCGTCGATCGCAGTTCCCAGTTGTGGA
>CBFGPU010000096.1:0-7506 GCA_965650715.1 uncultured Haloferula sp.
GCTTCGATCCTTCCAGATCATCGTGGGCTTCCTCCTCCTGGGCCTTGCGGCCGACCTTCGTGAAATACTCCAGCTCCTCCGCAGCCACCCGCTGGGCGCGGCGCGCCGCTTCGAGGCGGATCGTCGTCTCCTCGCCCAGCTTCACGAACGCGAGTTCCTGGCTGGCCAGCGTCAGCGCCCGGCTCTCCACCGCCCGCTTGAGATCCTCCAGCTTCCGGTCGTAGCTCTCGCGGTCGAATTTCACCAGCACGTCGCCCTTCTTCACCGCGGTGCCATGCGGCACGATCTCCTCGATGGTGAAGTCGCCCCAGGACTCCGGATCGATCGACACCAGCACCGGCTTCGCCGGCAGGATCGTCGCCGAAAAGGACCGGTCGATCGCGAAAGGCTTGGTCTCCACCGTGATCTCCGCGGCGGGAGACACGGCCATGGTAACCGCGAGGAGGGACAGGTATTTCATGATAGGGGTGCGGGGAATAGCGATATCACTCGCCGGATTTGCCTTTTCGGGCAAGCCAAAGGAAATGCCGCCGCGGACGCCGGGCATTCGGACTCGCGTCGATCTCGTGGCGGACCACCTCGAAGCCAGCCCGCGAGAGATTGCGCTCGATCATCGGCAAGGGCCGCGACGATGCGATGCCGAGCAGCCCGCCCGGTTGCAGCGCACCATGAACCGCGGCGAGCCAGCGCCGGTCTTCGAAGAGACCGCGCCCGCGCTCGCCGAGCGGTGCCGTGTCCGCATGGATCAGCACGGCATGCAACGCTTGCTCATGCTCGTGGAACGCCGTCGCGCCCACATCGGGAAGGATCTCCACCCGCGGATCGGTGACCGCGGCGCTCTCCGGCATGAACTTGCGGTGCCACTCCGCCACCACCTTCCAAGGCTCACCGATATAAAAGGTCCCGCGCTTCTGCGGCAGCGTCTCCATCGCGCCGGCCAGCACCTCCCCCAGACCGAGTCCCACGATCCAGACCTTCGGCTGGCGGGCGGGACGGAAGGGCGCGCAGGCGATCCGCCCGAGTTCCCGTTCGCTGGTACGGGTCACCGGTCCGGCGAGCTGCACGTTTCCGTGCTGCAAATATTTCCGGCCGTCATGCTCGTGGAGTTCCAGCACGGTGCCGTCCGGCAGGGTGGCTTCCGCCAAGGTGATTCGCGGCTTCATCGCTCTCTGATCGTTGCGCGGCCCGGCATCATTGCGTGAGGAGCGCCGGTCCTGTCATCTGGAAAACAACGACCCCGGCTGCTGCCGGGGTCGTCAGTTTTGGGCTTTTCGGATCCCTTCGGGCACCGGTTCCGGGAGGCCCCGGCGCCCTCTCGCGGATCAGAGACCTGCTTTCAGCGTGGACGATGCCTTGAAGCCGACGGACTTGGAGGCGGCGATCTTCATCGCTTCGCCGGTCTTGGGGTTGCGACCTTGACGGGCGGCGCGCTTCTTCACTTCGAAAGTGCCGAAGCCGATGATCTGGACCTTCTTGTCCTTCTTCACGCCCTTTTCGATGGAGGTGAGGACGGCGGCAAGAGCGTCCTCGGCGGCACGCTTGGTGGCGTCCTTACCGAGGGCTTTCTGAATGGCTTCAACAAGTTCAGCTTTGTTCATGGCGAGGACGGTATTGCTGCCCGAACCCTTGTTTGGCAAGCTAAAATAGAAGCGCGCAATCCGGCCCCGCTCCTAGAGCCAAGCCCGCTGGCGGCTCTCCGACCACCTTTCCGACAGCCCGATACGACGGTTATCGTAACTCGAAAATCTATCCCGAACGATGCCACCGGACGACACCGACGACAGAGATCTCCGGCGCGCCGCGCTGTTGCTTGCCTCAGCCGCGGCCGCTCCGGACGCCTTCTTCGACCCCGCCATGCTCGCCGCCGCGGAAGCACGCGGATACATCGCGCCCGATGAAGACGAGGAGATCAAGATACGATACACGCAGTACTTGAGCGTGCGCGCTGCCTTGCTTTCGCTGCTCGGGGCGATGGAACCCGCGGGCGGAAGGAACGCGAAGCAATGGAAACGCGACCTGCACCGCTTCACCGCGGCCTTCGCGGCCGCCTGCCTCTTGCTGCGCGGGGCCTTGGGCCTGGTAGCCCGGGCGGAGCGCTCGCGCTTGCTGCGCAAGAAACTGGACGAGGCGGACGTTCTCCGCGGCATCCCGCGCAAGACCTTTGCCGGCATCTACCGCGCTTCCACCGATACCTCCCGCCTGCACCGCTTCCGCGAGGCCGCGGATTTCTACTATGCGAACCGTAGCGAGATCCACGCCGCCGCGTGCGCCGGCATGTTAGGGAATGCCGCCGCCATTCTAACCGATTCGGAACCGTGGATCGCCGTCTGCCGCTCCGGGATCGCCCGCCGCCGCCTCGGTTACCGCTGGTTCTCCATCCGCCGCCGCCATCATTCCGCGTGGAAACAATCCGCCTTCGGCTTCCTCGAATGGTCCGGCCGGGCCATTGCGGAATTGCGCCAGCCCGGCGTGAAATCTTCCGGGGCCCCCAAACGGGTGAGCGCGGAATTGCGCGGCCGGGCCCTCGCCCTCGCCCGCCCGGGAGATATTTTCATCACCCGCCACGATGACGCGCTGAGCAATCTTTTCCTGCCGGGTTACTGGCCGCACGCCGCGCTCCACCTCGGCAGCCCGGAGCAGCGCCGGGCACTCGGGCTCACCCTGGCCCCGCCCCTCGAGCGCCGCCTCGCCGGTCCGATCCGCTTCCTCGAGGCGAAGAAAGACGGCGTCCTTCTCCGGCCGGCCGACGACACCCTGGCCGTGGATGCCTTCGTCGTCCTCCGCCCTCCGCTCGGGCGCGACGATCTGGCGGTCGCCCTCACCCGGGCCCTCGACCACGTCGACAAGCCCTTCGACTTCTCCTTCGACTTCCGGAAGGCGGAGCGCCTCGCCTGCACCGAACTGGTCTACCGGGCGTACCATCATTGCGGACCGGTCTCCTTCTCCCTGATCGAAGTTTCCGCCCGTCCTTGCCTCCCGGCGGAAGAACTTATCTCCCAAGCCCTGGTCCAGGGATTCCGCGTGATCGCCGCTTGTGGCATCGGAAAGGACGCAATCGTTTCGGGAACCCGGGCGGAACTCGATTTGCACGCCAGCAGGAGCGCTCTTTGAAGCATCCGTAACTTCCACAAAATGAGTGTTTCGGAAAGCTTGTGAAATTTTTCACAAATAGCCCTTGCGTCGTTATAAAACCCTTTGATACAGCCCCCGCGCGCTTTCGCCCGAAGCGCTATCAGGCATGAACCGTCGCTCCATCTTTTCGACCCTGTCCGCGTGGCTCTGCTGCATGGTTCCAGCATTGGCAGCGGAGGGCGGCGAGCACCATGCGCTGCCGTTGAACGCGCAGCCCCTGCACGAGACCCTGCCGATCACCAACTCGATGGTGATGGTCTGGCTCGCGGTCGGCATTATCGTTTTTTTCTGCAAGGCGGCGACCAAGCAGATGAGCCTCGTTCCGAAGGGCTTCCAGAATTTCGCCGAGTGGGCCATCGAGTCCCTCTACGACTTCCTCTCCGGGCTGATGGGCAAGCACCTCACCCACCGCACCTTCTGGTTCTTCGGCACCATCTTCTTCTTCATCCTGGTGAACAACTACCTCGGCCTCATCCCCGGGGTCGGCACGGTTGGCTGGCACACCGTCGACGATCACGGTCACCACGGTTTCCTCCCATGGCTCCGCGGCGGCAACGCGGACATCAACATGACCGCCGCCATGGCCTTCACCTTCGCGCTCCTCTGGTTCTACTGGGCGCTCACGGAGAATAGCGTGAAGGGCTTCTTCGCCCACATCTTCGCGCCCAAGGGCACCTTCCAAGGCGTCATGCTCGCGGTGATGATCCCCGTCTTCCTCTTCGTGGGCGTGCTGGAAATGATCTCCATCGGCATTCGTCCCGTCGCCCTCACCTTCCGTCTTTTCGGAAACATCTACGGCGGCGAGCAGACCTTGGAAGCACTCATGGCCTTGGTGCCAGAGAAGCTCGCCTTCCTCCCGGCCCTGCCGTTCTACTTCATGGAGCTCCTCGTCGGCTTCGTGCAGGCCCTCGTCTTCACCCTGCTCTGCGCCATCTTCCTCAAGCTTATCTGCGACCACGGCGACCACGCCGAGGGTGAGCATCATTAGAAAACATTTCAGCGGCTTGACCATGGCACGACCGTGGGAGCCGCCGGAAACCACAACCAAACGTAACAAGACCATGTTTACCAAAGCATTCGCAGTCGCCCTCGCCGCTCTCGGCGGTGGTCTCGGCATTGGCATCCTCGGCGCAAAGGCCGCTGAAGCCACCGGCCGCAACCCAGGTGCAGCTACCCCGATCCTCGTGATCTCGATCATCCTCGCGGCACTTATCGAAGGTATCTTCATTCTCTCGGCCTTCGCCGTGCCGTTCTAAGGTTCCTCGCCGCACGCGTCGCGAACGGCGCGTGCGGCACCCTTCACTTTCCTGTCTTTTCCCTTTCCTGCCATGATCACTTTGCTTGCCGCCGCCGCCGAGAGTCCCGGCATTATGGACACGATCCAGAAGACCTTCGGCCTCAATACGCCGTTCTTCATCGCGCAGGTGATCAACTTCTTCTTGGTCGTCTTCGTGCTCAAGAAGTTCGCCTTCGGCCCGGTCCAGCAGATCCTGGAACAGCGCCGCAACCGCATCGCCGAGGGCGAAGCCAAGCTGGCGAAGATCGAGCAGCAGCTCGCCGACTCCGAAATCGCCACCGCCGCCGCGATCGCCAAGGCCAACGAAGACGCCGCCCGCCTGATCAACGAGGCCAAGTCCAGCGCCGCCGCACTCTCCGAGCAGAAGGCCCAGGAGGCCATCGCCGCCGCCCAGCAGATCCTGGCCAAGGCCGAAACCGCCGCCCAAGCCGAGCGCGCCGCCATCAAGGCCGAGCTCAAGCAGGAATTCGGCCGCCTTGTCGCCGCCACCACCGCCCAGGTCACCGGCAAGGTCCTCACCTCCGACGACCAGGCACGCATCAATCAGGAAGCCCTCGCTTCGGTCGAGCGCTAATCCCTTTCCTTCCGCCTCGTCATGAAAGTCTCCAAAGTCGCCACCAGCACCGCCCGCCGCATCTTCCGGCTTTGCCAGACCGGCGGTCGCCTTGACGAGGCGAAGCTCTCTTCTGCCATCCGCGACCTCGCGCAGGCGAAGCCCCGGGGCTACCTGGGCGTGCTCACCGCCCTGAAGCGCCTCGTCCGCCTCGAAATGGAGCGCCGCCACGTGATCGTGGAGAGCGCCGCGGAGCTCGACCAGAACTCCCGCGACCGCATCGTCTCCGGCATCGCAGTCAAATACGGCGTCGGCCTCACCTTCGAATTCCGCACCAATCCCGTGCTTCTCGGCGGCCTGAAGATCCGCGTCGGCAACGACGTCTTCGACGGCTCCGTCCAAGGTCGCCTCGACCGCCTCGCCAACGCCTTCTGATCCGGCATCTCCGCCTTTGCTGAACACTTAACACTGAAAACTAGCAAACTCTTCCCATGAGCAGCATCCTCCAGGAACTCGAAAAGGAGATCGCCAACGTCACGGCCTCCGTCGAAAAAACCAACGTCGGCGTGGTCCGCGAAGTCGGTGACGGCGTCGCCAAGGTCGAAGGCCTTTCGGACGTGATGCTCAACGAGATGATCTCGTTCCCGGGCGGCGTGACCGGCCTCGCGATGAACCTCGAAGACGGCGAAGTCGGCGTGGTGCTCCTCGGCAGCTACGACAAGATCGTCGCCGGCACCGAGTGCTCGACCACCGGCAAGCTCCTCTCCGTCCCCGTCGGCCGCAAGGTCTTCGGCCGCGTGGTGAACGCCCTCGGCCAGCCGATCGACGGCAAGGGCGAGCTCGTCGCCGATGCGCAATACCCGATGGAGAAAATCGCGCCCGGCATCATCAAGCGCAAGTCGGTGTCCGTCCCGGTGCAGACCGGCATCATGTCCATCGACGCCATGATCCCCGTCGGTCGCGGCCAGCGCGAGCTCATCATCGGTGACCGCTCGACCGGCAAGACCACCATCGCCGTCGACACCATCATCTCCCAGGCCAAGCAGAACAAGCTGGCCGAGCAGGGCAAGCTGCAGAACCACAAGCCGCTCTACTGCATCTACGTCGCCATCGGCCAGAAGCTCTCGAACGTCGCCCGTATCCAGAAGACCTTGGAAGACTCCGGCGCGATGGAATACACCACCATCGTTTCGGCCACCGCGTCGGATGCCGCCGCGATGCAGTTCCTCGCCCCGTACGCCGGCTGCGCCATCGCCGAATACATGATGGACCAGGGCCAGGACTGCCTGATCGTGTTCGATGACCTTTCGAAGCACGCTGTCGCCTACCGCCAGGTCGCGCTGATCCTGAAGCGCCCCTCCGGTCGCGAAGCCTATCCGGGCGACGTGTTCTACCTCCACTCCCGCCTGCTCGAGCGCTCCGCCCGTCTGACCGATGCCGCCGGCGGCGGTTCGCTCACCGCGCTGCCGATCATCGAGACCCAGGCCGGTGACGTGTCCGCCTACATCCCGACCAACGTGATCTCGATCACGGACGGCCAGATCTACCTCGAAACCGACCTCTTCTACCAAGGCATCCGCCCCGCCATCTCGGTGGGTCTCTCGGTCTCGCGCGTGGGTTCCGCCGCCCAGACGAAGACGATCAAGTCCGTCGCCGGCACGACCAAGCTCGACCTCGCCCAGTTCCGCGAGTTGCAGGCCTTCGCCCAGTTCGGTTCGGACCTCGATGCCTCCACGAAGAAGAAGCTCGAACGCGGCCAGCGCATCGTCGAACTCTTCAAGCAGAACCAGTACTCCCCGCTCTCCATGGAGATGGAGTCGGTCTTCCTCTTCGCCATGCAGAACGGCTACTTCGACGACGTGAAGGTCGCCGATATCAAGCGCTGCCAGACCGCGATGGGCGAGTTCTTCGAAACCCGCAAGACCGACCTGCTCGACAAGATCCGCAACGAAAAGCCGGACCTCAAGAAGGACGCCGCCGCCGTTGAAGCCGTGAAGACGGCCCTCAACGACTTCAAGGCTTCCTGGAAGTAATCGTCTTCCTCCTTCCAGTCCCTCGCTCCTGCTCCCTGCTACTCGCTACCTCTTCGTCCCATGGCCAACCTCCGCGACATCCGCCGGCGCATCAAGTCGGTCAAGAACACCGCCCAGATCACCCGGGCGATGCAACTTGTCGCCGCCGCCAAGATGAAGAAGGCGCAGGACCAGGCGCTCGCCGGCCGCGACTACGCCGACCTGCTCAACCAGGTCCTCGTTAACCTGAAGGAGAACGTGGGCGAGGAAGCTCACCCGCTTCTCCAGCAGAAGGAGGGCGGCAAGGAGCTCGTCCTCGTCATCTCCACCGACAAGGGCCTCTGCGGCGCGCTCAATACCAACCTCGGCAAGAAGGTCCGTGCCGAAGTCCCGAAGGATGCCGCCTTCGCCACCGTCGGCCGCAAGCTCCGCAACCAGCTCACCAAGGCCGGCCGCGACATGGTCGCCGACTTCGAGGTGAAGGATCCGGTGCCCTTCGCCGATGCCCGCCC
>CBFGPU010000097.1:0-7486 GCA_965650715.1 uncultured Haloferula sp.
GCGGGCCTCCGTGTGGCGGCTCGCGGGCGCGGTGACGTAGCCGAAGCCTGCCAGATCGCGGGCGAAAGCGGGCAGATCGCAATTCCCGGCCTGCCATTCGAGATGAAGCCGGCCGGTGGCGGGATTCGCCGCGGCGCGGATCGCTCCGGGATGGCGCTGGAAGAGGCGGTCCATGAGCCACACGCAGCCGATGCAGGAGATCCCTTCCACCGCGCATTCCAGCTCCGCCACGCCGTCGGGGGTCCGGGCCTCTTCGGCCGCCGCGGCGGCGGGCGGGAGCCAGGAGAAGTCGTGGTTCTCAAAGGGGCGGCTCCGGACCGGTGCAGCGCTGGCGCTATCCTTCAGCTCGTAGTAGCGGCCGAGGCCCTGCTCGCGGATCATCGCCGCCACATACTCGCAGCCGCGGCAGCAGTACAGCTCGCCCGCGCCCCGTGGCGTGAAGCGTGTGCCGCAGTGTTGGCAGGGGCGCATTCCCCGCAGGATGTCGGCCGGGGATGAAACCCACTACGCATGGATTGCTGCAAGCGGCGCGTATCCGTGCGCGGTCAGTTGGTGCCGGAGGCCTTGTCATGACAGCAGGAGGGGAGTTCTTCCCCGGCGGGGTGGGCCTTGAAGGGCAAGGTGTCGTGGAGGCGCCAGGCCAGCACGAGCGCGGTGGCGAGTGCCATTCCGCGCTGGATCCGGGCGAGATTCGCGGGCGAAAGGTGGTGGCGGAGTTGGTGGAATCCGCGCTGCGCCGCCCATAGCAGGGGGACGGTGCCGATCCCGAAGGCGAAAGCGATTTCCGCGCCGCGGGCGGCACTCCCCGCGGTGAGGAGCGCGAGGAGCATGGCGTAGAGAGGGCCGCAGGGCAGGAACGGGGTGAGCAGGCCGGTGAGCGCTCCCCCGGCGATCGCGGACATGCGCTGGGCCTTGAAGCGGGCGCGGATCGCGATGCGGGTGAGAAAGGCGGGCCGCGGGATCTTCTTGTCCAAACCGGTGGCGAGAAGCAAGAGGGCCAGCACCATCGCCCACGGGAGCAGCACGGCGGGCGAATGGAAGAACCAGCCGAGCGGCTCCCGACCGAGCGCCCCGCAGATGCCGCCCAGCACCGAGTATGCGACCAGCCTGCCGCCGTGATAGGCGGAGGCGGCGGCGAGGCGCTGGCCATCGCTCTTGGCAAAGGCGCCGATGCCGCAGGCGAGCGGCCCGCACATGCCGGCACAATGCAGGCTGGTGGCGAGGCCCGCGAGGAGCGCTCCGGCGAGGGTCAGGTCCATGGATGCGTATGCGGTTACTTCGCGGTGGTTTCGATGGTCTGCGGCGAATTCTTCATCGCGACCATGATCAGGGTGCTCCATGCGGTGATCAGGAGCAGGAAGGCGAAGACGACGAAGAGCCAGGGATGGCGGACGAAGAAGGCGGGGCGGCTGTCGGTGGGATTCATGAGGGATCAGGGTTGTGGAGAGGTTTCCGGTCCGAGGAAGCGGACCTTGTGGCGGAGGACCACGCCGCCGGGCTCGAGGCGGGCTTCCAGGGTGAGATCGGTGGCACCGCGGTAGGAACCGGCAGGCGCGATGACGATGGCGGGCCGGGTGATTTCACCGCGGGCGGGTATCTCCACCGCCGTGTCCGCGCCGCTGAGCGTGAAGCCCGCGGGGGCTCCGGCGAGATGCAGGGTGAAACTCCCCGCTTGGTTGCGCTTGTTGTGGATCCGCACCTGGTAGTGGTTCCGCACGGCGGTGGTGTCCGCATAGAAGGGCGCACCGCGCATGCGGCTGAAGTCGGCGGTGAAGGGTTTCGCGCGGAGATAACCGGCGATCGAGAAGGCGGCGAGGCCGAGCAGGCCGAGGAGCGTGTAGGCGACCACGCGCGGCCGCAGGATACGGCGCTTCTTGCCGGTGAGCCCGTTTAGGGAATCATAGCGGACCAGGCCCTTCGGCCGGCCGATCTTTTCCATGATGTCGTCGCAGGCATCGATGCAGGCGGCGCAGCCGATGCACTCGAGCTGGAGGCCGTTCCGGATATCGATGCCGGTGGGGCAGACATTCACGCAGCGTCGGCAGTCGATGCAGGCTCCGGTGGTCTTGCCCTTCGCGCCGCGCGGCTCGCCACGGCGTTCATCGTAGCCGATGACGACGGTGTCGTCATCCGTCAGCGCGCTCTGCAAGCGGCCGTAGGGGCACATGATCACGCAGAACTGCTCGCGGAACCACCCGAAGCAAAACCACAGGGCGAGGGTGAGGAAGACCACGATGCCGAAGGCGGTGGCATGGGCGAGCGGTCCCTCCTGCATGTGCTGGTAGAGCCGGGGGAGCGAGACGAAGTAGGAGAGGAAGACGTGGGCGATCAAGGTCGCGCTGAGAAGGTAGAGCCCGTGCTTGGTCAAGCGGCGGGCGATCTTGCCGCCCGTCCAAGGGGCTGCGGCGAGCCTGCGGCGGGCCACGGAATCGCCTTCGGCCAGGCGTTCGATCCGGCGGAAGACGTGATCGAGGAACACGGTGTAGGGGCAGGCCCAGCCGCACCAGAGGCGTCCCAGCAAGGAGGTGACGAAGAAGAGCGTGAAGCCCAATCCGGTGATGCCGAAGAACATCACCCAGAGGTCCTGCGGTACCAGCGTGAGGCCGAAGACGTGGAACTGCCGGTGTTCGACATCGAAGAAGAGCGCGGGGCTCCCGTTCACCGGGATCCAGGGCAGCAGGATGTAGATCGCGATGAGCAGGGCGCCGAAGATCCGTCGCGCGGTGGTCCACTTCCCGCTCACGTCCGCCGTGTGGAGGAAGTGGTGCGAGCCGTCGCGATTGATGGTCGTGACGGAGTCGAGGTTCGGTTGTTTGGGTGCCTGGACGGCCATGCGGAGTGCCGGGACTATGGGCTGGACGGCAGGCTCAGGCTCCGCATCCCATGGCGGAGAATGCGCGGATCGTCTGAGAAGGCGAGGGAGGGCGGGATCCCGGGTGGTCGCCCCGGCTAAGTCAGGCCCGGGGCTTTGGCCGTTTCCACGGCTTGTCCCAGCGATTCCAGGCGCCGCTTGCAGTGGTTCCAGGTTTCCGGGGAGCACTCGGTCGCGGAACAATCGAATTCGCAGAGGGCGATGCCCTCCGGGACCGTCTGGACGATATGCCCGATCAGGCGTTCGCCCAGCGAAGGGCGGGATTCTCCATTCACGGAGTGTTCGGTTTTCATGGTTGGGTGGGGGAAAGGGGAAGCGGGGTTCAGCCGCCGAAGTCCTTCGGGTTCCTCGAGATGAGGAAGGCGGTGACTTCCGCGACCTGCTTCGGCGTGAGCATCTGGCCCCAGGCCTGCATCCTCGCACCGTTCAGTCCGGGAGCTTCCGGCGGGGTGCCTTCGTTGATCACCTTGAAGATCTCCATCGGCTTGGAGCCGTATTCCCAGTGGCCGTCCGTGAGCGGGCGGCCGGGCAAGGGGACCTTGGTGCCGCCGGCATCCAGGGTGGCGGTAAGGTCGGCGGCATGGCAGGCCACGCAACTGACCGAGTAGGTGGCCTCGCCGGCGGCGACGATGGCCGGGTCCTTCGACCAGCGGTCGATCAAGGTCTTGTCGTCCAGGGCGGCGAGGGTTTTGGAAAGCTCGGCGTCCTTCTGTTCCTGAAGTGCGGTCACCTCCGCGACGATCTTCTCCTGATCCGTCCGGAAACTATCCGTGTAGTAGTACAAGAGCCAATAGACGACGAACCACGCGACGGCACCGTAGAAAGTGAACAGCCACCAGTTCGGGAGCTTCTGGTCGAATTCCTGGATGCCGTCGAACTCGTGTTCGCGGAGGATAACCTCGCCTTTTTCCTTGGCGTACTTGCCGCGCTTGATGTCGGGATTCATGGGATCGGAAGGGGTCATGGTTCATCGGAAGCATCCTGGAGAGGCAGCTTCGCAATCCGCTCGCGGTCCGCCGGGCGCATGCAGACGGCGCGCACCGTGGTGACGAAGAAGACGAGGAAGAGGATGCCGAAGGCGACCATCGGAACGATGGCGGCCCAGTCTTCGAGGATGACCCGCTTGAACATGGCTTTGGTTTCAGTGGAAAAAGGGAACAACCACGGACGGAAGATGCGGCACGTTTCCGGACCCGGGGAGTCCACCGGCACCCGCCGGCTTCTTCCCCTTGCCCGTATCTAGCTGTTCATTGTCGGTATCCATCCGCGTGCCTTACTTGCCGTCCGTGGCTGAGGAGGTCTTGCCGTCGAGGAAATCCTGCGAGCGCTCGGTGAGCTTGCGGTAGCTGTCGGGATCGAGCGGCGTGGGCACCGGCGGCCCGTCCTTCTCGATTTCCCGGTAGGTGCCGATCTTCTGCACGTAGGCGATCAGCGCGACGACCTGCGTCTCGGAGAAGAATCGCACCAACTCCTCGGTGCTCTTGTCCTTCATGGGCTGGTAGCCGACAGGAGCGCTGCCTTCGAACAGCGAGCGGGCGATCGCCATGCCCTGCTCGCGGGCTTGCTGGTCGATCTCGTCCTTCGTCCAGGCGGGGAAGGGCACGCCGAGGCGGCGCTGGACCGCGATCTTGGCCGGGAGGGACTTGAAGTCGGTCTTGGTCTCGAAGAGCCACGGATAGGGCGGCATGTTCGAGTCCTCGCTCGCCCAGCGCGGGTTCTGGAAGTGGAACCAGTGCCACTTGTTGTCGCGCTTGCCGGCGCGCAGGTGGGTGGAGCCGCCGACCAGCGGGCCGCCTTCGCGGGCGAGGTCCGGTCCGGTCCGCTTCGAGCCCCACTGGTAGGGATGATCGTAGAGCGATTCGCCGAGGTGGGAGAAGTCGTCCTTATGCCCGGCGCGGCCGTAGCGCATCACGTCCGGCATGAGGGTGCGGATCATCTGCGAGTGGCAGTTGTAGCAGCCCTCGCTCACGTAGAGGTCCCGGCCGGCGAGTTCGAGCGGCGTGTAGAGTTCCTGCAAGCGTCCCTCGATGTTCTTCTCCCGGTTCACGAGGAGCGAAGGCACGATCTGCACGGTGCCGCCGATCGCCACGGCGATGAAGACGAGGAGGGTGAAGGGGAGGTAGTTCTTCAGCAGGCTGTCGTGCCACTGGTCCCAGAAGTGCCCCTTGCGGCGGAAGGTCTGGACCGCCTTCACCGTGAGGATGACGGCCGCGACCAATGCGGCCTTGTCGGCATGCGGGGGGAGGAAGAACCACAGGATCACCGCGGCGATGCCGAGCATGGCGTAGGCGACCGGATCGTTCACCAGCGCCTCGCCGAAGCGCATGCGGTCGTGCTCCTTGACCGGGACATTCACCTGGACGGTCTCGTCCGCCGCCTTGCCCGCGCGGGCGGTCATGAAGACGTTCACCGCGCACATGCCGAAGCCGATCAGATACAGCGTGCCGCCGATGGAGCGCAGGATGTAGGGCAACTGGATCGCCTTCAGCGTCTCGACGAACTCGTATTTCAGCGTGGTGCCGCCTTCCGCGACCTCCCCGAGCATCAGGCCCTGCATGATGCCGGCGGTCCACATCGCGGTCACGTAGAGCAGGATGCCCACGAGGCCGACCCAGAAGTGCATGTTGGCCCAGGACTGGGACCAGAGCCTGGTCCGCCAGAGCTTCGGTGCGAGCCAGTAGAACATGCCGGCGGCCATGAAGCCGTTCCAACCGAGCGCGCCGGAGTGGACGTGGCCGATGCCCCAGTCGGTGTAGTGGGACAGCGCGTTCACCGCGCGGATGGAGAGAAGCGGGCCCTCGAAGGTGGCCATGCCGTAGAAGGTGATCCCGGCGGCGAAGAACTTGATCACGGGGTCGGTGCGGAGTTTCGCCCATGCTCCGCGCAGGGTCAGCAAGCCGTTGAGCATGCCGCCCCATGAGGGGGCCCAGAGCATGAGCGAAAAGAGCATGCCCAGCATCTGCAGCCAGCGCGGCAGCGCGGTATTCAGCAGATGGTGGGGGCCGGCCCAGATGTAGATGAAGACCAGCGACCAGAAGTGGACGATCGACAGCCGGTAGCTATACACCGGGCGGTTCGCCGCCTTCGGGAGGAAATAGTACATGATCCCCAGGATCGGGGTGGTGAGGAAGAAGGCCACGGCATTGTGCCCGTACCACCATTGGACCAGGCCGTCCTGGAGCCCGCCGAAAACGGGGTATGAATGGATCCACGAGGTCGGGATCGAGAGGTGGTTGACGATGTAGAGCATCGCCACGGTGACGATGGTCGCGATGTAGAACCAGAGCGCGACATAGAGGCTCGGTTCGTTCCGTTTCGCGAGCGTCCAGAAGAAGTTCACGGCGAAGATGACCCAGACCACGGCCACGGCGATATTGATGGGCCAGATCAGCTCGGCGTATTCCTTCCCGCGCGTGAGGCCCGCGGGGAGCGTGATCGCGGCGGCAACGATGATCAGCTGCCAGCCCCACATGTGGATCTTCGAGAGGAGGTCGGAGGCGGTGCGGGTCTTGCACAGCCGCTGGGTGGAGTAGTAGATCCCCGCGAAGGCCATGTTCCCCACGAAGGCGAAGATCACCGCATTCGTGTGCAGCGGGCGGAGGCGGCCGAAGGTGATGTACTGCAGGCCCTCGCCCTTGAAGAGACCGAAGCTGACGGTCTCCAGGAATTTCCCGTTCATCTGCCACCATGACAACTGGGTGGCGCAGATCACACCCACGAGCATGCCCACGATGCCCCAGACGATGGAGGCGATCATGAACTGCCGCACCGTGCGGTCGTCGTAGGTGATGGTCGTGGTCCTGGCGGTAGCGGCGTTCATTTCGCAAGAGTCGTTTCGTCGTCGAGTGGGAGCAGGGAATCGCGTTCGGGAGAGGACCGGCGGGAGCGGCGGAATTCCCCGGCGAAGCAGAAGATGAAGATCCCGGCGAGGCAGGAGCTCACGAGTATCGTGAGAGCGATCACGTTCATGCGGACGGGAGCGTGGAGGGTTCACGCCGGCGCGTCGCCGCAGGTCTTGCCGGATAGTGCGCGGATCTTCTCATGGCGCTTGCTTTGCCAGGCGGGCGGTGGCCCATTCCAGGAAGGTATCGCCGATGATCGCGGGCAGGGAGCGGTGGTCGAAGTGGTCGGGGTGGAGGATCAGGTGCAAGGTCTCGCCTTGATCCGGAGGCCAACCGAGCCACACGCGGAAAACGTTGGGGGAAGCCTGGCTGGCTTCCATGGCGATGGCTCCGTCGAGCACGGCATGCCCCCTGTCGGCCAGCCCTTTCAGCGTTTCGCGGAGATGGCTGCACTCCGCGCGCGGCGCGGCACATTCGCAGGGATTCGTCAGGCCGAGCAAGCAACGCTGCGTGGCGGAAGCGGCAATCCGGTCGATCAAGTCCGGTGCGAACGAGATCCAGTTGCCGCTGGCGTCCTCGTCGAACTCGTTGAGGTGGCGCGCCACGGCTGCCGGCAAGCCCGCTGGCACGCGGGTGTAGCCGTGCACCACGATCGACGGCGAGCCGGATGCCGCATCGGTCAACAACCAGCGGTGGAAATTCGATAGCTCGGTGGCCTGCATAATGGACCGAGCCTAGTCCCGGCCTCCCCGTTCTGGCTGCGCGTCCTATC
>CBFGPU010000098.1:0-7473 GCA_965650715.1 uncultured Haloferula sp.
TCGACGATCCGGCCTTCTCAGCACCGGCAGACGACTCGGCGCTTCTCAGCCCCGGCAGGGGCGTCGGCCATTAGCCGGTGGCGTGAGCCACCGGTGTCGACGGTAAAACCCACCAAGTCCCGGCAGGGACGGCACGAAGTTCAGCAGCCTCTTGCAGCGGGAGCACTCCCGTGCTTCCCGCGGGGCGCATCCTCCCCGATCTCGCCGTCATGTCGGCATCAGCCACCGGTTGGGACTCGACAAGCAACCGCATCCCGAAGGCCCCGCGGAGAACAGGCTTTTTCCAGATTGGTGTCGGCAAGGTTGGGAAAGTGCCCGGTCGGGCTTTTTCGATGAGCGCGCCACCTCGGAAATCGTTAGAGTGGGGACATGGCGGAGGAAGTGACGACGGAGATGGTGGCGGAGCGCGGAAAAAAGCTGAACGTGCGGCAGGCGCTGTTCGCTCGCCTCGTAGGGTTGGGAAAGAGCCAGGTGGACGCCTACGCGGAGGCCTACGGGAAACCTAGTACCGCGGCGGCCTCGGCGCTGGCGAGGAGGCCGAAGGTGGCCGCGGAAATCTCCCGGCTCCGGGAAGAAACGGCGGCAGCGAGCGTGATCAAGCGGGACGAGATCCTGCGTTTGTTGGCCCTCATCATCCGGACTCCGGTGGGAGATCTGCATGAGCGGCATCCTCTCACGCAGGAAATGACCGTGAGACGGCACGGCGAAACGGAAATAGTCAGGGTCAAGGCGATGCCGAAGATCGAGGCCATCAAGCTTCTCTGCCAGATATGCGGGTGGATGAAACCGGAAGCGAACGAGGAGCCTCTCACGGTCGTATTGAAGAAGATGTGGTGAGGCAGCGGTGGCCCGCGCCGCAGCCGCCAAGCCCGGTCGGCTACCCCGGAAGAACCTACCGCAAGATCTCCCTCATCACCCGCGCTACATCCTTCGCGGAGTGGTTGCGGAGAAACTCCTCATGCCGGCCGGGCACCGAATGAACCTCGATCGGCTGCGTGGCATGCCAGCCGAGGGTGGGATGACGCGGCACCCAACCTTCATCCTCCGCCTTCACGACCACGAGACGTCCCACCTTCGGCAGGCGCGGGACGTGGACGTGCAGCGCCTCCCAGTGACGTGTGGCGCGGGCTTGCGAGGCCTCGTCAAGGGCATCGATGTCGAGGACGCTGCGGATGTCGGGGATGGCGTTGGCGTTCTTCTTGATGATGCGGTCCACGCCGGAAGTCGCGGCGCGCTGCTTCATGCGGAGGCGGCGCAGGGCGGTAGCGGAGTCGCGGGATAGCAGGCTCTTCACGCGGGAGGGCAGACGGCCGAGGATGCGCCACCAGACGGAAGGCCGGAGCCAGAGGTCGGAACCGGGCTTCTGGTTCGGCGGCATGGTTTCCAGCAGCACGAGCAGCTCCACCCGGTGACCGGCATCGACGAGTTGCCAGGCGATCTCCGCGGCAAGGTTGCCGCCGAAACAAAAGCCGGCGAGGCGATAGGGGCCGACCGGTTGGACGCTGCGGATCTTGTCCGCATGGCAGCGCGCCATCTCCTTGATGAAGCCGAAGGTGCGCGTGCCTTCGGCGATGCCGTAGGAAGTGGCGAGGCCATCTAACAGGCGGGCGGTCTCGCGGTAAGGAAGCAGGCCCATCCCGCCATCGACCAGCGTGTGGATCCAGAACAGCGGAGGTCCGCAATCCGTCTGGCCGAGACGGATGACGCGGGGCTGGGCGAGATCGGGCGCGGCATTCGAGCGGATCTGCGCGGCCATGCCGGCGGGTGTCGGGCGGTCGAAGAGCCAGTCGAGCGGCACGGTGAGGCCGAGGCGGCGCGAGGCTTCCGCCACGAGGCGGGCGGCAAGCAGCGAGTGCCCGCCGAGCGCGAAGAAATCGTCATCCGGGCCGACGCCGCGGCAGTCGAGGACCTCGCCCCAGATGTCGGCGAGTTCGTCTTCGAGCGGGTTGCCCTTGCCGCGCGGGACTTCGGGCGCGCACTCGGGAAGCTCCCGCGCGGCGAGGGCCTTGCGGTCGATCTTGCCGCTCGCGGTCAGCGGCATGCGGTCGAGCGCGATCAAGGGCGCGGGCACCATATAGTCCGGCAGGCGCTCGCGGAGGTGCGCGGCGAGTTCCGCGGGATCGAGCGCGGCGGAGATCGGGCGATACCACGCGACGAGCTTGCCCTCCGGCACCGTCAGCACGGCGGCGGCTTCCGCGACGGCGAAGTAGGAGAGCAGCGCGGCATCGATCTCGCCAAGCTCCACCCGGAAGCCGCGGATCTTCACCTGGCCATCGGAACGGCCGAGACATTCCAGCGAGCCGTCGTCGTTCCAGCGTGCGAGGTCGCCGGTGCGGTAGAGCTTCGAGCCGGGAGCGGAGAGCAGGGAGCTGGAGATGAAACGCTCGGCGGTGAGGTCGGGGCGCTTCCAGTAGCCATCGGCGAGACCCGCGCCGGAGATGAGAAGTTCGCCGGCCACGCCGGGGGGCATCGGCGTGCCATCTTCCGCGGCGATGTGGATGCCGGTGTTCGCGATCGGGTGGCCGATGCTGATGCGCTGCGGGCTTTGCGGAAGCTTCCAGATCGTTGACCAGACGGTGGTCTCGGTGGGCCCGTACAGGTTCCATGCCTCGCGACCGAGCTGGACGAGGCGCTTGGCGAGCGGCAGGTCCATCGCTTCGCCGCCGCAGAGGATCTTGAGCGTCGGCGAGCCCTGCCAACCGGCGTCCATCAGCATCTTCCAGGTGGCCGGGGTGGCCTGCATCACGTCGGGCTTGGTCGCCTCGAGGCGGCTGATGAGGGCGGCGGGGTCGCGGGAGGTAGTCCCAGCTACGAGATCTACCGTACCTCCGGCGACAAGCGGGAGGAAGATCTCCAGTGCGGAGATGTCGAAGGAAACCGTGGTGACCGCGAGCAGGGTCTGGCCTTCCTTGAAGCCGGGCTCCTCCGCCATCGAGAGGAGGAAATTCGCAAGGGCACCGTGGGACACCACCACGCCCTTCGGTTTTCCGGTCGAGCCGGAAGTGTAGATGATGTACGCGGGATCGCTGGCCTGCGGCAGCATCCGGCGCGTGGATGCCTTCTGGGTGGCCATCGCGGGATCGAATACGATGGATGCCTTACCTTCCGGGAGGCTGGCTTGTAGGGCAGGCGAGACGAGGACGTGCAGCGGCACCTGGTCTTCGAGCACGAGTGCGAGGCGTTCGGGCGGGTTCGCGGCATCGAGCGGCACGTAGGCGGCACCCGCCTTCCAGACGGCGAGCAGGGCGACGGGCAGCATCAGGTCGCGCTCCAGCAGCAGGGCCACGCGGTCGCCGGGTTTCACGCCGCGTTCCGCCAGGCTGCCGGCGAGAGCGGCGGCCTGATGGTCGAGCCCGGCGTAGGTGAGGGATTCATCGTCACAGCGCAGGGCGGTGCATTCGCGCCGGCGGGCGGTGGTCGCCGCGATCAGGCCGGGCGCGGTCTTGGTCAGGAAGGAGGGACGGAATTGCCCCTGGCCGGAGAGGAGGAGCTTGCGGCGGTCCCTCTCGGAAAGGCTGTCGATATGGGCAACCTTGCGCTCGGGGTCGCGGCAGACTTCCTCCAGCGTCGCGAGGTAGCGCTCGAGCATCAGTGCCGCGGTTTCCGGGCGAAAGAGGTCGCTGCGGTATTCGAGCACCGCGAGGTGGCGGTCGGAGAGCACGAACATCATCAGGCTGAGGTCGAATTGCACCGCGCCGCGATGCACGAGGCAGGGCCGGCAGCGCAGGCCGCCGTGCCAGGTCTCGACGATCGGCAGTTCCTGGTGGTCGAACATCACCTGCGCCAGCGGCGAGCGGTCGCGCACGCGGTCCGGGCGGACGGCCTCGATGATGCGCTCGAAGGGCGCGTCCTGACCGGCTTGCATGTCGAAGGAGGCTTCGCGCACTCTCTCCAGCAGCGAGGCGAAGCTCTCCTGCGGGTCGAGGGTCATGCGGAAGGGCAGGGTATTCACCAGCGTGCCGACGAGATCGCCCGCGGCCGCGTGGTTGCGGTTGGCGACGGGAACGGCCACGACCGGGTCGTCATCGCTGCCATGGCGGCGCAGAAGCAGCAGGAAGGCCGCGAGCTGGACCATGAAAGGCGTCGAGCGGTGCGCCTTCGCCAACTCCGCCACGCGTAGTACCAGTCCGCCGGGAAGCGTGCGCTCGACCGCACCGCCTGCCGACGAGTGCTTGGCCGGACGCGGGAAATCGGTGGCCAGCTCCATCATCCCGGAGTGACCGGCGAGGCGCTCCTTCCAATAAGCAATGCGGGCGTTCGCCGCGCCGCCATCGATCCAGGTGCGATGCCATGCGGCGTAGTCGAGGTAGTCGGGACCAGGCGGCGGCGGGGCCGGTTGCTTGCCCTGCGCATAGGCCGAATAGCAGGCGGCGAGGTCCCTCACCACCACGCGCATCGACCAGCCGTCGGCGACGATGTGATGGGCGCAGAGCGCGAAGACATGGCGGTTCTTCCCGCACTCCACCAGCAGCGCGCGGAGCGGCGGCGCGGTAGCGAGATCGAAGGGCCGCAGCGCGAAGGTCTTGAGCGTGCCCTCGAGTGCTTCCCGACCGTAGGCCTTCGCGTGCTCGATCAGCGGCGGCGGGGAGGAGTCGATCCACACGGTCGGCGTGCCATCGACGGACCTGTGGCGGCTGCGCAGGATGCTGTGGTGGTCGAGCACCTTGCAGTGGGCCTTTTCGAGCGCGGCGTGATGGAGCGGCCCGTCCATCTCCAGCGCGCCGAAGACATGGTAGGAGGCGCTCTGCGGATCGAGTTCGTGGAGAAACCACATCCGCTCCTGCGAATGCGTGAGCAGGCCCGCGTCCTTGCCGGAACCGGGTACGATCTCCGGCGGCGGCGAGCATTCGACCGCCTTGCTTTCGACCGTGGCGGCGAGGTGGGCGAAGGAGGGCGCTGAGAAGAGTTCGCCGTGGCTCAGTTCGACACCGGTCGCGGCGCGCAGCAGCGCGGAGAGCCGGGTCGCTTCGATCGAACTCATGCCGAAGGCGATCAGGTCGTCTTCCGCGCGGGCCCCGTCCCGGCCGGAAGCCTCGCGCACCGCATCGAGCACACATTCGAGCACCGGTCCGGCGGGCAGGCGCGGGATCGCCGGGGCAGCGGCCTCGTCGTAGATCACCGCGAGCGATCCGGCGGCGAGCGCCTCGCGGGTCGCCCCGCGGCGGATCTTGCCGCTGGTGGTACGGGGCAGGGTACCGCCACGGACGAGCACGATGCGATGCACGGAAATCTCAACGAGGTCGGCAATGCGGCGGCGGATCGCGGAGCAGAGGACGGCGGATTTTTCCTGCGAGAGGCGGGCGCATTCGAGGGCGAGGGCCACGCTTTCGCCCATGGCCGATTCGTCCGCCACGGCGGCGGCGGCGGTGACTTCTGGGAAGGCAAGCAGGGCCGACTCGATGTCCTCGGGCGCGACATTCGTGCCATCGAGGATGATGAGGTCCTTGATCCGGCCGACGACGTGCAGTTCGCCGTTTTCGAGGTAACCTCGGTCGCCGGTGTGGAGCTCGCCGTCCTTGTCGAAGGAGGAAGCGCTGAGCTCCGGGTGATTCCAGTAGCCTGCGGAGACGCTGGGACCCTTCACGCGGATCTCGCCGATCTGTCCGGGAGCGAGCGTCGCGCCGGTCTCGGGATCGGCGATGCGCAGTTCGAGGCCGTCGAGGACCGGGCCGCAGGAAACGTGGCGGCCGGCGGCGGGATGATTCGAAATGCGCTGGAGCTGTCCGGCGCGGCAGCCGGTAACAGTGAGCGTGGCTTCCGCAAGGCCGTAGCCGGGGAGGAAGGATTCCGGCCTGAAGCCGAAGGGGGCGAAGCGGCGGGTGAACCGTTGCAGGGTCTCCACCTGGATGCGCTCGGCCCCGCAGGGCGCGGCCTTCCAGCAGCTCAGGTCGAGTCCTTCGAGTTCCTCGTCGCGGATCGAACGCAGGCACATCTCGAAGGCGAAATTCGGGCCGCCGCTGAACTCGGCGCGGTGGCGGCTGATGGCTCGAAGCCAGCGGACCGGGCGCTGGATGAAGTGGTCGGGCGTGAAGAAGGTGAGCGAGAAGCCGGCCTCGATCGCGAAGAGGATCTTCAGCACCAGGCCCATGTCATGGTAGGGCGGCAGCCAGCTCAGGCCGCGCTTGATGTGGAGCGGCTCGATGTTCGCGATGAGCGCGCTCAGGTGGTGGCGCAGGTTGCGGTGATGGATCATCACGCCCTTCGGCTCCGCGGTGGAGCCGGAGGTGTACTGGAGCAGACAGGGGTGGCCGCCCTCGCGGGCGGCGCCTTCCAGCGGATCGTGGTCCGCGGCCAATTCGGCGGTGTCGAGGATCCGCAGTTCGGGGATCGGGGCCTTCGGGATTTCGCCCAGCGCGATCTTCGCGCCGGAGTCGTGAAGGATGGCATCGAGCCGCTGCTTGTGGCGGTTGCCCCGGGGCGGATAGGCGGGCACGGCGATGGCCCCGGCATACCAGCAAGCGAAGAGGCCGGTGACGAACCCGAGACCGGGCGGTTCCATCAGCAGCACCGGCTTGCCGGAAGCGCCTTCCCCGACCAGTCCGGCGGCCACGGCACGGGCATCGCGCGCGAGTTCGCCGAGAGAGAGGGTGAGCTCCTTGTCCTCGCCATCGGGCAGGAAGCGGTAGGCAAGCAGATCAGGATCGTGGGCTGCCCGCTGGTCCAGCACGCCGGTCAGTGCGCCACTGGCCGGAATGGCAGGACGTTCCATGGAGGCGACGGAGGGGGTCATCGGAGGGGGGAATCCGCGGTACCGGTGCCCGACCATAGAAGATTCCGGCGAAAAAGGACAACTTTCCCGTCGCTACGCGATGACGGAAGTCGAAACTTCACTTATCTTAAGTAATTCGGCTCATACCGTCATCCGATGGTAGGCCTCCCCCATATTAGGTGGATGACTTTTCTTGGAACGCGAAACAAATGCTGTAAGACGGGGTTTAACCCTGCCGTAGGCCCGGATCGAACCGCCTTCGGGCCGGTTTGACTCCCCGTACCCCAGCGCCTAGCTTCCCAACCCAAACCCATGAAATCACCCACTTGTGTCGTGGCCGCCTGCCTGCTGGCAGGAACTTCCCTCGGCTTCGCGGCAGAGAAACTCGCGAAAGCGGACGATCCGGCCTTCATCGCGAAGTCTGCCCGTGCGATCGATGTCCATATCGCCTCCTGGTATAAGAAGCAGAAGCTGGAGGTCCCGCAGGTGACGGATGATGCGACTTTCCTGCGCCGCGTCTTCCTCGTGGCGATCGGCCGCATCCCGACCGGTGAAGAAGCGCGGGCGTTCTTGGAAATCGATGACCCGGCGAAGCGCACGCAGTTGATCGACTATTTGATGCAGTCGAAGGGCTACTCGAGCCACATGACCAACTGGGTCTTCGATCTGCTGCGGGTGACCGACGGCCGGCCGGGCTTCCAAGGGAATTTCGAGCCCTACCGGAACTGGGTGCGCACGGCGATGGAGAACAACATGCCGTGGGA
>CBFGPU010000099.1:0-7437 GCA_965650715.1 uncultured Haloferula sp.
GGTGTATTTCTCCTGCGAATTCGCGATCGACCAGATTTTCAAGATCTACTCCGGGGGCCTCGGCTTCCTGGCGGGATCCCACATGCGCTCGGCGGCGGCGATGCGGCAGAACCTGTGCGGGATCGGGATGCTGTGGACCTACGGCTACTACGACCAGGCGCGAGGCGAGGAGCGGGAGATGGCGGTACAATTCCGCAAGAAGCAGTACGCCTTCCTGCAGGACACGGGGATCAAGTTCCAGGTGCCGGTGCACGGCCACCCGGTGTGGGTGAAGGCGATGTTCCTGCCGGGCGATATCTTCGGCACGGTGCCGATGTTCTTCCTGACGACGGACATCGACGACAACGACGGGCTGTCGCGGGCGATCACGCACCGGCTCTACGACAACGACCCGCTGCGGCGGATCGCGCAGTACGTGGTGCTGGGTGCGGGCGGAGCGCGCCTGCTGGAGGAACTGGGAGTGGATCCCGAGGTGTGGCACCTGAACGAGGCGCACGGCCTTTCCGCCGCCTTCCGGGTGTACGAGAAGCATCGTAGCTTGGACGAGGTGAAGAAGCGGTTCGTCTTCACCACCCACACGCCGGAAGAGGCGGGCAACGAGAAGCACGACTTCAAGCTGCTGCACGATTTCTCGTTCTTCGGCTCGGTGCCGATGGCGGAGGTGCGGAAGATCACGGGGATTGCGGACGACGTCTTCAACCACTCGCTGGCGGCGCTGCGGATGAGCCGGCTGGCCAACGCGGTCTCGAAGCTGCACGGGGATGTCTCGCGCAAGATGTGGGAGAGCTACCCGGACATCTGCCCGATCACCCATGTGACCAACGCGCAGAACGCGAAATTCTGGAAGGACCGCGGGCTGGAGATGGCGCGTCTCGAGGGAGACGCCTCCGCGCTGGCCAGCCGCAAGCGCGAGCTGAAATCGCGGCTCTTCCAGACGGTGGCGAACCAGACCGGCAAGCTCTTCAACCCGGACGTGCTGACGATCGTGTGGGCGCGGCGTTTCGCGGGCTACAAGCGGCCGGACCTGATCACGCGCGACATCCGGATGTTCCGTTCGCTGGTGAACAACAACGACAAGCCGGTGCAGATCATCTGGGCGGGGAAGCCCTTCCCCTTCGACTTCGGGGCGATCGAGACCTTCAACCACCTGGTCCAGATCACGAAGGACTATCCGAACGTGGCGGTGTTGGTCGGCTACGAGCTGGATTTGTCGCGCCAGCTGAAGTACGGCGCGGACATCTGGCTGAACAACCCGATCGTGACGCGCGAGGCCTCCGGCACCTCGGGCATGACGGCGGCGATGAATGCCGCGATCAATCTTTCCACCTACGACGGCTGGGTGTGCGAGTTTTCCAAGGACGGGGAGAACAGCTTCATCATCCCGCCCGCGGACCTGAGCCTGCCGCCCGAGGCGCGCGACCGCCACGACCTGCTCGGCTTCCACGAGGCGATGGAGCAGAAGGTGCTGCCGCTGTATTACGATGATCCGGACGGTTGGTGGAAGCTGGTGCAGACCTCGATGAACGAGGTGGTGCCCTTCTTCGACTCCGACCGGATGGTGACGGAGTACTACGAGAAGATCTACGCGTAAGGCAAAACGGCAGCGCCGCGAGCCCTGCGGGGTCGGGGAGGAAGATGGAGAAACGTCCCCGCCTCCGCCTAGCCCCCGCCGTCGCCGGGAAATGATGCTTGAAGCCGAATCGCCCCCGTTGGATGGAGGGGCCGCACGATGAGCCGGTCGCCACGATCCCTTCACGATCTCGGATTCCACGAGGTCGCGGCGGAGCTGTCGGTAGCGGGCATCAATCCGCACCATGCGAAGGCGCTGTGGCGTGCGCTCCAGCGCGAGGGTGAACTGGATCTGACGGCCCGCGAGTTCTCCCCGCCGCTGCGGCGCTGGGTGCAGGACCACGTGGGCGAGGGCAAGGACTTCTTCCTCGATGCGCCGGAAGTGGTGAGCGAAACCCGTAGCAGCGACGGGCTTACGCGGAAGTTCCTCCTCCGCCAGCGGGACGGCCAGACCACGGAGACGGTGCTGATGGGCTACGACGGACGCCACACCGCGTGCGTGAGCACGCAGGCCGGCTGTGCGATGGGCTGCGTCTTCTGCGCGACGGGGCAGATGGGTTTCGTCCGCCACCTGCGGCCGGGCGAGATCGTGGCGCAGGTTTTGCATGTGCGGCGCGTGCTCGAGGCGACGATGCCCGGACGCCGTCTGCGGAACCTGGTGCTGATGGGGATGGGCGAGCCGCTGCACAATTTCGATTCGGTGATCCGCGCGCTCGACATCATCTCGAATGTCCGCGGCATCGGCATCGGTCCCTCGCGCATTTCTATTAGTACGGTGGGCGTCGTACCGGGGATCATGCGCCTCGCGAAGGAAGGGCATCCCTATCGGCTTGCCGTCAGCCTGCACGGCTCGACGGAGGAGGAGCGCTCGGCGCTCGTGCCCGCGAGCAAGAAGTGGTCCCTGGCGGAGTTGATTGCCGCCTGCCGCGAGTATGGTGCCATCACGGGCAAGCGGATCTTCTTCGAGTGGACCCTGATCGCGGGCAAGAACGACTCGCCGGAGACCGCGAAGCGCCTCGCGGCCTTGCTCGAAGGCATCGACGGCCATGTGAACCTGATCCCGCTGAACCCGACGAACGGTTTCGCCGGGACCGCGGCCGCGGAGTCGTCGGGCTTCGAGTTCCAGCGCATCCTGCTCGATGCGGGTTTCCCCTGCACCTTCCGCCAGCGCCGCGGCATCGATGTCGCGGCAGGCTGCGGCCAGTTGAAGGCGGAGAAAGTGAGAGCATCCACCCGCTCCTGAGCGCCATGCAAATCCGGGAAGCAGCGGAACGCCTTCTCTTCGCGGAGACTCTGGAAGAGAAGCTGCTGCTCGCGCCCGCCGACGCTGCCGACGATTCGCCCGGGCCCGCGATTCTCACGCCGCAGAAGCCGGGGCGTCCGCGAGAATTGCGCATCGATGCGAAGGGGGTGCGGGTGGACTTTCCCGGCATCCACCGTCTCGACGACGACCGCGAGCGCGGGGTGATGCTGCATTTTCTCGCGAACCATGAACTGCTCGCGGCCGAGCTGATGGCGCTGGTGTTGCTCAAGTTTCCCGACGCGCCGAAGGAATACCGGGCCGGGGTTTATGCTGCCATGCGCGAGGAGCAGATGCACACGCTGATGTACGTGCGGCGGATGAGGGAGTGCGGGATCGCCTTCGGCGAGCTACCGGTGAACGACTACTTCTGGCGGATCATCGCGCCGATGGAGACGCCGGTGGACTTCGTGACCCGGCTCAACCTCACCTTCGAGCAGGCGAACCTCGATTTCTCGAAGCACTACGCCGCGCTCTTCCGCCAGGCGGGCGACACTGCGACGGCGGCGGTGCTGGAGAAGATCTATCAGGATGAGATCGGGCATGTCGGTCACGGTTTGAAGTGGTTCCGGCGATGGAAGGACAAGGAGGCGAGCGATTGGGAGGCTTACCGGAAGTCGCTGCACTTTCCGCTCACTCCGGCGCGGGCGAAGGGGCTCGCACCTTTCAATGCGGAGGGCCGGCGCCTCGCGGGTCTCGATGAGGATTTCATCCGTCATCTCGAGGTAAACGAGCAATCGCGCGGGCGCACGCCGGTGGTGCATTGGTTCAATCCTTCCGCCGAGTCGCACGCGATGTCGGCGCGCTACCAGCCGGACAAATCCGCAGCGGCCTTGGAGGAGGATCTTGAAATGCTCATCGCCGCCTGGTGCCGCAAGGATGACGTGGCCCTTTTGCGGAATCCGCCCTCGCGCGAGCATCTGGCGGAGCTGAAGCGCGCGGGATTCGATCTTCCGGAGATTGCGGGGATCGATGAACTGCGCGGACGCAAGCTCGGCGGGCTTCGGCCTTGGGCGTGGTCTCCCGATGCGAGCAGCTACCTGAAGGCCTTGGCGGACGACGTTTCACCCGGCATCCCGTGGCAGTGGCAGGAAGCGCCGCGGGGATGGTTTTCCAAGGAAATCGGAATCCGCTTGGAAGAGCTACTAGGTTTATCGGAGAAAGGGGCGGTATGCCGGTCAGCGGGGGAAGCGGAGGCCGTGATCGAGGGCTTGCTGCCGGTGGGTCAGGCCCTGGCGAAAGCCGCTTTCTCCTATGCGGGCCGGGGGCACAAGCGCATCAACCGCGAGAGCCCGCCGGAGGCCACGCGAAACTGGCTTGCGAATACCATCGAGGCCCACGGCTGCGTGATCGTCGAGCCATGGCTGGACCGGGTCGCCGACTTCTCGGCCCTCTACGAGTTGGACGCCGGGGGCAGTGCGGAACTGATCGGCCTGACGCTCATGGAGAACGACGCCGCGGGCCGCTTCCTTGGCACCTGCGTCTCGCCGAAGTGGGCCAGCATGCTTGATCCGGAAGTCGCCGCCTTTCTTCACCGCGAGGCCGACGTGATGGTGTGGTATCAGGAGAAGATTCCCGCCGTGCTGGGGCAACTGCTGCCGGGCTACACCGGTCCCCTTGGCGTGGATGCGATGGTGCATCGCCGCGCCGATGGGTCGCTTGCCTTGAAGCATGTGGCCGAGCTGAACGTGCGCATGACGATGGGACGTGTCGCGCTGGAGCTGTTGCGAAAATCGGCTCCGAACCATCAGGGGCGGTTCCGCATCCTTCGCAAGGGCAAGTTGGAAGCGGCGGACCTGGAGTTCGGCGGGACGCTGCAGGGAGGAAAGATTGCCATCAACGATCCCGCACGGGCGCGGGAGTTCCTCGCGGTGTGGGAGGTGCTGTGAGTCACTTGCCGGAGGCGAGGCGGATCTCCTCTTCCGAAAGAATCCGCCACTCGCCTTCCGCGAGATCCTCCGGGAGCTCCAGCTTCCCGACCGATACCCGTTTCAGTGCCACCACGTGATTGCCTGCGGCGGCGAACATGCGCCGCACCTGGTGGTAGCGTCCTTCCTCCAAGGTGATCGCGGCTTCCTTCTCGCCCAGCGCTTCCATCTTCGCCGGAAGCAGCGGTTTGTCCTCGCCGCGGAGGACCAGTTCGCCGCTTGCGAAGAGCGCTTCCTCGTGGCCTTCGAGCGGCCGGTCGAGGGTCACGCGATAGGTCTTCGGCACATGGTGCTTCGGGCTGATCAGGCGGTGCAGCAGTTGGCCGTTGTCGGTCATGAGCAGCAGTCCGGTGGTGTCCTTGTCGAGGCGCCCGACCGGACTGAGCACGGGATTGCGCAGCGCGAATCTCACGGGTAGGAGATCGTAGATCGTGTCGCCCGGGTCGTCGGTGCTGCAGGTGTAGCCGTCCGGCTTGTGGAACATCAGCGTCAGCGGCGCGGGCGGATCAAGCGGCTCGCCCTTGAAGCGGATCATCTCGTGCGGGGGGAAATCCTTCTCGCCGAGAACCTTGCCGTTCACGTCCGTCACGTGGCCTTTCCTCAGGTCACGGTCGATCTGGCTCCGCGATCCGTAGCCCAGGTTCGCCAATAGCTTCACCAGTTTCATCTCAACATTCTCCTTTCGGCAAAGATCACCTTGTAAACCGAGTCCTCCTCGACCTTGCGCCATACCAATTGCAAGCGCTCGAGTTCCGGCTCGTAGGGGAGCTGGCGGTTCGCGACCATGAAGAGCCGACCGCCGGTGCGCAGGGCATCGGCTGCGGCGCGCAGGAAGGCGCGGCCGAGCGAAATGTCCGTGGATTGTCCGGTGTGGAAGGGCGGGTTCATGACGATGTTCTCGTACTTTCCTGTCAGGCCTGCGGGGACGTCGTGCCAGTGGAATTCGAGCGGCGTGTCGAAGCCCGCGAGATTCTTTTTCGCGCACTCGAGCGCGCGGGAGTCCGCCTCGTAGAGGTGCACCGCTTTCAGGGCCGGGTTCTTCTCAAGCACGGCGCGTGCGAGGTATCCCCAGCCCGCCCCGAGGTCCGCGAGAGTGCCGCGCAGGTTTTTCGGCAGGTGGGCGGCCAGTAGAGCTGAGCCGGGATCGATGCCGTCCGCGCTGAAGATTCCTGCCTCGGTGGTGAATCCGGATTCGAGGATGCGCGGAGCGGCGAGGGCCCGCCATTCAGCCAAGGTTTCCTTGTTCCATACCGACGTCTTCGTCGCGCGGAAGCAGCGGCACTTGTGCTTTTGCACCGATTCGATGTTGCCGGCGGCTTCCGCGAGCTCCTTCTCGAAGCGGGCGGCACCGGCGGTGTTCGGCATCGCGACAACCACGGAACCGCCGTCTTCGAGCAGATCATGCGCGCGGGCGAAGGAGGCGAGCGTCTCCTCGCGGGACTTTCCCGGCAGGATCAGGACCATCGGCCAGAGTCCGGAAGGGAGATCGCAGCGGGTGAAGCCGGTCTTTTCCCACGCTTCCGCCAGCGGTCGCCAGGGCTGCCAGCCGGTGACGCCGGGCCATTCCTTCAGAGCGGGGTGAGGCTCGGCCCCAAGGAATAGCGCCCGCGACGGGATCGGGAACTCGCCCTTGGAGAATGGCAGCAGCAAGGTTTCGAGGGCGGGGCTCACGGCGCGGAGGATGGCCCGTGATGCGGCGGCATGCGAAGCAGTAAAAACCGATTCCAAAGGCTCCGCACATTTCCAGCGGACGTCCGGGTGAAATCCTGCCCATGCTGCGCGCCGTAATCCCCGGGAAACCCATGAAACCTCTCCACCTCCTGCCGCCGGTGCTGGCGCTGGCCATCGCCGCTACATGGCTCGGGTCGCAGCATCGCTCGATCACCGCGCTGAGGGAGCAGTCGGGTGAACTCCGGAAGCGGATCGAGACCGCGCGCCAGGAGATCGCGAACGCGGGCGATACCGCCTCTCACAACGGGTCGCGGGTCAAGAAGGCGGCGAAGGGCCTCGATTGGAAGCATATCGCCGAGAACCAACGCGCGATGCAAAGCGGAAACGACGTGCAAGGCATGCGTGCGATGATCGAGATGCAACGGACGCTGATGGAGATGTCCGCCGATCAGTTGATGGCACAGATCGCCGAGATCGAAGCCCTCGGACTTCCAAAGGACCTCCAGGCGAACCTGCAGGGAATGATCATCAGCATCCTCGCGCAGAAGGATCCGCGGCTCGCGGTCGAGCGGTTCGTGGACCAGATCGGGAACGAGAAAGGCGGCTTGTCCTGGCAGATCGGTGCCGCGTTTCAGCAGTGGGCGGCGAAGGATCTTACGGCGGCAATCGCGTGGATGGATGCCCGCATCGCGGAGGGGAAATTCGCCAGCACGTCGCTCGATGGAAAGAACGAGCAGCGTCTCCGTTTCGAGCGCGGGCTGGTGACCGCGCTACTCGCCAGCGACCCCCGGCAAGCAGAGGAGCGCATGGTCAAACTACCGGCGGACCAACGCGCCGAGCTCCTGCGCGGGGGGATGATCTTCACCATCAAGCCCGGCTCGGAGAAGGCCCTTGCCGATCTCATCCGCCAGCAGATCCCGGAAGACCGGCGGAACGAAACGCTGGGCGAATGCGTCGGCCAACTGGTGC
>CBFGPU010000100.1:0-7383 GCA_965650715.1 uncultured Haloferula sp.
GTACCGCCGCCGGACGCGGGCGCGCGTGAGGAGATCGCGAAGATCCACGCGAAGGGCAAACCGCTGGTCGATTTCGATCCCGCCGACATCGCCAAGCGTACCGACGGATTCTCCGGCGCGGACCTGCGCGCGGTCTTCGACCAAGCGACCGAACTCGCCCTCACCGAGGCGATGAAGAAAGGCAGCGTGGTCCCGGTCAGCGGCAAGATGCTCGCGAAGGCCAGCAAGGAAGTGAAGCCCTCCACCCGCAAGTGGTTCGAGAGCGCGAAGAACCATGCGCTCTACGCCAACCAGAGCGGCTTCTATGATGACGTGCTCGTGTATCTCGGATTGAAGAAATGAGCACGCCTCTTGCCCGCGCCCGGATGCTCCGCCAGCACCGCCGTCATGACGAGGCGGTCGCGATGCTGCACTCTCATCTCGCCCACGAACCGGACGATCCGATGGCTCACATCGAGCTCGCGCTGAACCGCATCGAGATCCCCGGATCGAAGGCGCTGGCGCTGGAAGACGCGCGCAAGGCCACCGGCCTCCTGCCGAACGATCCGTTCCCGCAGGCGCTTCAGGCGAATATCCTCTGCCAGCTCGACCGCGAGAAGGAGGCTCTGGCGCTCGCGAATGCCGCCATCGCGATGGACCCCGAGGACGTCTATTCGTGGAACGCGAAGACCCTCGCGCTCTGCGGGCTGAGCCGCTGGAAGGAGGCGGAGGAGTCCGCGAAGCAGGCGCTGGAACTCGACCCCGACGATGAGAGCGCCTCGAACCTGATGGCGCACGTGCTGCGCCTCCAGAACAAGCTGGAGGAATCCCAGCAGGAATCGCGACGCCGTCTCGCGCGCGATCCCGACAATGCCTTCTCCTTCGCGAATGCCGGCTGGGCCGCGCTTCAGCGCCGGCAGGTGAAAGAGGCGGAGGATCTTTTCAAAGAAGCGCTGCGCCTGAACCCGGATCTCAAGTTCGCGAAGGATGGTCTCAAGGAGTCCTACCGCGCGCGCTCGGCCTTCTACCGCCTGTTCCTGCGCTGGGCCTTTTTCATGCAGCGCTTCAGCGAGAAGCACCAGACGCTGATCATCATCGGCCTGGTGGTGGGCTTCAAGGTTGTTCGGAACATCGCCGCCGCGGTGCATCCCTTGCTCGCGCTGCTGGTGGTGATTGTTTACTACCTGTTCCTCTTCGGCACCTGGCTGTCCTCGGGCATCGCGAATTTCCTGATCCTGAAGGACCCGGTCGCCCGGATGTCGCTGGACCGCTCGGAGAAGGTGGAAGGTCTGGTGATCGGCTTCCTGTTCTTCGTCGGTCTCGTGGTGCTCGTGACCGGAGCGGTCACCGGCATGCTTCCGGTGGCCGTGGCCGGGGGAGCCATGATGGTCGCCGCGATCCCTTCGTCGCTGGTCTTCACGAACGCTTCAGCGATGGGCCGTGTTGTCTTCAGTGTCTGCGCCGCCGCCGTGCTCGTGCTGGGTGCTGCCGTCGCCTTGGACATGGCCGCGAATCCGAATATCGATCTCGGCGAAGGCAAGTCGGCTCCGGCCCTCGGCTTCATGGTCCTGATCGCGATGGGCTCCACCTGGCTGGCGATGGTCCCAGCCCTGCGCAAGGCCAAGCCGGAGTGATCCGAAAAGGGCTGGGACCTTTCTCCGAAAGGTCCGGCTGGGGCCGGTTGTGAAATGGCGTAGCCGTCCCGAACCGTGGTTGCCGCGGCTCGCGGCAGGCCGTGCTTGCGGCGGTCCGCCGTCAAGATCCGGCCATGGAAGGCCGCAAATTCCGCACACGCGGCCACGTCATTTCGCAGACCGTTCCGGGGGCGGCTGCCCGAGGGAGATCGGCTCCGACGGAGGGGACGATGACGGCTTGGTAGAAGTCACGTTCTCCGCCGGACCGCTCGGGAAGCGGGTTCCTGCCTGTGTCTCTTGCCTCAACCCTCCTCCGTGTCCCGCGCCGTCGGCAGCTTGGCCACCTCGTCGAGCAGGTTCACGATCTCCACCCCACGCTCGGCGGAGCTGTCGTGGCGGAAGCTCAGCACCGGCATCGACTTCAGCACCACGCGCTTGGAGATCTTCTTCTGGATGCTGCCGTGGTCGTGGTTGAGCTTGTCGAGCACGTTGTCCACGCGACCGCCGAGCACGCTCACCCAGACTTTCGCCTCCTTGATGTCCTGCGTGGTCTCCACCGCGCTCACGGTCACCAGCGCACCGGTCCACTCGTAGTCCTTCTGGACCACGGTGCCGATCTCGCGCTTGAGAAGCTCGTTAACCCTGTCGATTCGATGGCTCATGGGGTGGGGCGGGGGTGAAGTTCCAAGTAATAAGTGCCAAGTTCCAGGAAAGGCAAATGGCAGCCTTCGCCGAGAAGTTGCGGTTCCAAGGAGGCTGCTCCTCGGAACTTGGAACTTCGAATTTGGAACTTACAAGGTCTGCGGGATCTTCTCGAGCGTGTAGCACTCGATGATATCGCCTTCCTGGTACTCGTTGAACTCGCCCAGGCGGATACCGCACTCCATGCCCGACTTCACCTCTTCCACTTCGTCCTGGAAGCGGCGGAGCGTGGACATCTTGCCATCGAAGACCGGCACGCCGCCGCGGAGGACGCGGGCGTGGGCCTTGCGATGAATCTTGCCGTCCTTCACGAAGGAACCGGCAGCGCGGCCCTTCGACTTGGAGAGCTTGAAGATCATGCGCACCTCGGCGTGGCCGATGATGTTCTCGCGGGTCAGCGGCTCGAGCATGCCGAGCATCGCGTCGCGTACCTGGTCGATCAGTTCGTAAACGATCGAGTAGAGCTTCACCTGCACGCCCTCGGCCTTGACTGTCTTCACGGCGTTCGCCTCGACCTTCACGTTGAAGCCGAGCACCACGGCGTCCGCGGAACTGGCCATCTGCACGTCGCCTTCCGTGATCGGACCGGCGCCGGCGATGATGATCTGGGTGGTGACCTTGTCGGACTGGATGTCGCCGATCGCCTTCTTGATCGCCTCCACCGAGCCCTGCACGTCGCACTTGAGAACGAGCTTGAGGATCGCCTTGCCGGTGCCCTCGATCACGTTCGAGAAGAGATCCTCCATCCGGCTCTTCTGCGTCATCTTGAGACGCGAGTTGCGCAGGTCGAGCTGGCGCTCGTCGGCGAGCTTCTGGGCGGCACGGACGGAGTCCATCTCGACCAGTTCGTCACCCACGTTCGGCATTTCCTCGAAGCCGATGACCTCCACCGGAGTACCGGGCTTGGCTTCCTTGATCGATTCGCCGCGGTCGTTGATCAGCGACTTCACCTTGCCGGCGAAGGGACCGCAGATGAAGGGCGTGCCGACCTTGAGCGTGCCGGTCTCGACGATCACCGAGGCGGTGGCGCCGCGGCCGGGCTGCACGCGGGCCTCGATGATGGCGGCGCGTGCGTTGCCCTTCGGGTTCGCCTTCAGCTCGAGCACCTCGGCCTGCAGGGCCAGGAGTTCAAGCAGATCCGGAACGCCGGCGCCGGTGAGGGCGGAAATCTCCACGCATTCGACGTCGCCGCCGAAATCGACTGTCTGCAAGCCCTTCTCGGCGAGCTGCGTCTTCACGCGCATCGCATTGGCGGTCGGCAGGTCGATCTTGTTGATCGCGACGATGATGGTCTTGTGGGCCTTCTTCGCGTGTTCGATCGCCTCGAGCGTCTGCGGCATGATGCCGTCGTTCGCGGCGACCACGAGCACCACGATGTCCGTGATGTCCGCGCCGCGGGCGCGCATGTCCGAGAAGATCGCGTGGCCCGGGGTATCGATGAAGGTGATCGGCTTGCCCTCGTGCTCCACCTTGTAGGCAGCCACGTGCTGGGTGATGCCGCCGGCTTCGCCCGCGGTGATCTTGGTCTTGCGGATGTAGTCGAGCAGGGAGGTCTTCCCGTGGTCCACGTGACCCATGATCGTGATGATCGGCGGGCGGAGCTGGAGCAGGTCTTCCGGTTCGTCCTGCGGCGCTTCCGGTTCGGCCACCACTTCCTCCACTTTGTGCACGCCTCCGCCCTTCTCGCGCTTCTCGCGCTCGAAGATGAAGCCGTGCATTTCGCAGACCTTGACCGCCGTTTCCGGCTCGATCGCTTGGTGTGGCGCGACGAAAACCTGCAGCTTGATCAGATCGGCCAGCAGGCGGAAGGGCTTCAGACCCATGCGCGTGGCAAGATCGGCGACGATGATCGGCGGCTTGATGCTGATCACATTGCCGGTGTCTTCCTCTTCGGCTGCAGTCTCGGCTTCGGCCGGAGGAGCGGGCGGGGAGACGGTTTCAGCCGGGGGCGGCGGAGTGGCCGGGACCACCGCCTTGGGTTCCTCTTCTTCGAGGACCTTGGAAATACTCGGAAGCACCGCCTTGCCGGACTGCTCGGTCTTGCGCACCCCGGAACGCTTCTTCTTCCCGCCCTCGTCGAAGATATCGAGGGCGTTGGCCTTGGCCGCGTCCAGCTTGCTGGGCGGGGCAGGTGCCGCTTCCGCGGCCTGCGCCGCCCGCTGCCGGTCACGGCGCGAGGCTGGCTTCGGCTGCTCGATCAGGTCGAGAACCTTGCGTTTCGGTGGAGTGCTGTCGCTGCTGTCTTTGGCCATCAGGCGGGTATAATGTCGTCGTTTCGGAGCGGGGGATTAGTTCTGCTCCGGGAAGGTAAGATGGATGATGTGTCAAGCGGAGGCGGCATTCGCCTTCGCCCGGGCAATGATATCGAGCGCCCGTTCTTCGGAAACTTCCAGGTTTTCCGCGATGTAGTCGGCGTCCATGTCCGCCACCATGTCCGCGCTCATGCCGCCGGCGCGGAAGAGCTTGTCGGCGAGGTCGTCGTCGATCCCGAGCAGTTCGCCGATCGAGTGCGCCGCACCGGCGATCTTCTTCTCGAATTGCTCCAGCTTGCTCTCGTCCTTGCGGACCTGCACGTCCCAGCCCATCAGGCGGGAGGACAGGCGGGCATTCTGGCCGCGGCGGCCGATCGCCTTGCTGAGATCTTCCTCGTCCACGGTGACGTGGAGCACGCGGTTCTCGGTATCGACCGTGATAGTGCGCAGCACGGCGGGTTTGAGCGCCTCGCGGACGAATTCTTCCGGATTGTCGCTCCAGCGGATAATGTCGACCTTCTCGTTGTTGAGCTCGCGGACGATGTTCTTCACGCGCGCGCCGCGCAGGCCCACGCAGGCGCCCACCGGGTCCACCTTGTCGTCGGTGCTCCACACGGCGACCTTGGTGCGGTAGCCGGCTTCGCGGGCGATACCGCGGATCTCGACGGTGCGGTCGGAGATCTCGTTCACCTCCGCCTCGAAGAGACGGCGCACGAAATTCGGGTGGCTGCGGGAAAGAATGATCTCCGGGCCGCGGCCTTCGTTCTCCACCGCCACGACGTAGGCGCGGATGCGGTCGCCGATGTTGTATTCCTCGGTCTGCACGCGCTCGCGGGAAGGCATCACCCCCTCGAACTTGCCGAGGTCGATCAGCACGTCGCTGCGGTCGAAGCGACGGACGGTGCCGGAGACGATGTCCCCCGCGCGGTCCTTGAACTCCTCGTAAATCATCTCCTTCTCCGCCTGGCGGAGGCGCTGCATCATCGTCTGCTTCGCGGTCTGCACGGCGATCCGCCCGAAGTCCTTCGGCGTGACGTCGAATTCCATCGTGTCGCCCGAGACGGTCCCCGGCTTCTTCTTCGCAGCCAGCTTGAGCGGGACCTGGTTGAACTTGTCGGAGTATTCCTCGTCGTCCACCACCGTCAGGGTCGCGTGGATGCGGGTCTCGCCCTTCTTGGTATTGACCTCCGCGCGCAGCACCTCGATGGCATCGGCACCGGGAACCATCTTGCGATAGGCGGAAATGAAGGCGTACTCGAGCGCGGCGACGACCTTGTCCCGGTCGATGCCTTTTTCTTTCTCGTAGTAATCGATGAGTGCGACGATGTCGTTGGTCATGGCGGGCAGTGCGGCGCGGGGCGCTCCGTATGTCCAGAGACGCAAAAGAGCGGGTATTTCGACCCACTCCTTCGTGTCGGAAGATTGATCGGCGGGGGGATACGGCGGAATACCTTGAGTTGCAAGCCGAATCTCCCGCCCGCCTCAGGGGCGCAAGCCCCGCCAGCGCAAGCCCTTGAATTCACCCGTGGTCTGCCAGGTGGCCAAGCCAAAGGGAACGCAGCAATCGACCGGGCCCGGCCTTAGACCCAGCGTGCGGCCGGTGGTATCGAGGCTGATCACCGGTTCGCCGTCGATCCACGCATCCAGCCCCTCGCCCTCCCGCCGCAGCCCCAACCGGTACCAGCGCCCCTTCTCGAAGACCCGGTGCCTGGTCGTCTCATTCTCGGACGCGTCCTTTCCGTCGATCGACGAAATCCCGACCAGCGCGCCACCCCAGCCGCCGACCACCCAGGTGAGGCACTCGCCCGACGCCCGGGCCGGAAAGGTGAGGCCGGAGAAGAAATCGCTCCCGTCGATCCGCCGTGCCTCCCACTCGACCTCGAAGGGCAGGGTGACCGGCTCACCGCTCCACCGGATCGCGCTCAGGGCCTCGCCCCATTGGATCCGCAAAATCCCGGGCTCGGGCCGCGTGAACTCCCCGCCCATCGCGTGCTCCCAATAGTCCATGAGCGGATGCCAGACCGGCTCCGGGGCAGGGGAGGCGGCGGGGGCAGCCGTGACTGCCTCCCGCCTTCGGCAAGAAGCCCCGCACCCGGCGGCAAGCGCCCCGACCATCCACTCGCGCCGATTCATCGGGCGGATTTACGTCCGGCACCCGCCCTCATTGCAATCCCGTCCCCGGGATCTTGTCTCATGCCCGGTCCCCCTTCAGCATCCGCACCGTGATCCGCGCTCTTTTCCTCGATGCCGCCGGCACCTTGATCGAACCTGCCGAACCCGTCGCGGAGGTTTATGCCCGGATGGCTGCGGCCTTTGGACATCCGGTCGAGCCGGAGGCGGTGAAGCAATGGTTCGGCGCGGCGTTCAACGGCGTCGGCGACCCGGATTTTATAAAATACCCGAATGGCGATGCTGCGGAGCGCGAATGGTGGATGTGGGTGGTGAACATTGTCTTTAACAAGACCCTGG
This sequence comes from uncultured Haloferula sp., assembly GCA_965650715.1. Lineage (GTDB taxonomy): Bacteria > Verrucomicrobiota > Verrucomicrobiia > Verrucomicrobiales > Akkermansiaceae > Haloferula. Next base: position 7,037 of record CBFGPU010000100.1, read on the forward strand.
GGGTTCCCCTTCCGGCGGGGTTCTTCCAGCCCTGCTTCGAGACGCTCTTCGCCCACTACGCCGATCCCGCGGCGTGGCTCGTCTTCCCGGAGGTCCCGCAGGTGCTGGCGGAAGCCCGCGCCGCCGGTCTGAAACTCGCCGTGGTCTCGAATTTCGATCGCCGCCTGCACGGCATCCTCGCCGGGCATGGACTCCACTTCGATGCCGTGATCACCTCCGCCGATGCCCGTGCCCGGAAGCCGGACCCCGCGATCTTCCAAGCCGCCCTCTCCGCCCTCGACCTCCATCCCGCGGAAGTGTTGCACCTCGGCGATTCCCCCGTCGCCGATCTCAAGGGAGCGGCCCGC
>CBFGPU010000101.1:0-7381 GCA_965650715.1 uncultured Haloferula sp.
GCAGCCTCTTCCTCCATCCACACGGAAAGACCCCGGAGCTCTCGCCCCGGGGCCCTGCGTCATCGCTGGATCATCAACACCTCAATCCGCATCCGCAAATCGCCACTGCTGGTCCTGCGCCCCGGTGAACTGCCAGAGCTGCACGATGCTGCCGTTGCCAAACTGGTTGTCGTCGCCGCTGACTTCCATGCAGCTTCCCGATGCGCACTCCGGCGTGAAGCGCAGCCAGTTGCCATCGGTGCGGCTGATCCCCCAATGCTGCGCCGCATTATTGTACCACGCCCATTGCTGGATCTTGGTTCCATTCGCGCTGCCCACGCCGTTGACATCGAGCGCCTTCGAAACCGCGTGCGTCGGCGTGAGACGCAGCCAACTCCCTACCGGGTTGCTGACCTCCCATTTCTGGTTCGCGCCACCGACATACTCCCACAAGTGAGCCTGCGCGCCATCCGCGGTCGAGACGCCCGCAATGTCCAGGCACTCGTAGTGCGCATGCTTCGGCAACAGGCGGTAGGTCCCCGGCGAAATGGCCACCAGTTCCGGATACCACTGCTGCCAGTTGCCGTCGTTGTGACCCCACTGGTGGATGTCGTTCACGCCGCCCGGATCCATGTCGAGCACCTTGGCGTCGGTCCCCTTGTGGACCAGGAACAGATGCGCCGCGGCATTCTGCGCCACCCACCACTTCTGCGCATCGCTGCCGTTGCCGGTGTATTGAATGATATCCACGCCGTCGCCGCCGCCCTTGCCCGCCACGTCCATCCACTTGTTCGTGCCTTGGTGGTTGAAGCTATAGCTCCCGTCGCTGTTGCGCCACGCCACCCAGTTCTGCGATGCCGTGCCGGACGCATTCGCCACCTGGATCGCCACGTTGTCCGCCGAGCTGTTGCCGGGCACGTCGAGGTACTTTCCGTTGTGCCGGTTCTTGAAACGATACACGCCCCCGCTCACCAGCGGACGATACCCGCCCTGGTTCCTCGGACCGAAGGTCACCTGCACGTCGGCATAGCGGTTCGGATTCGTTCCGCTCACCGCCACCGTCTTGATCGTGAGATCCGCCGCGGCGTCATACCACGTCTGGTTCACCGCAAGCGGCGCGTTGTCCCGGTTGTCATCGCCCGGATTGTTCATGTCCAGGACCTTGCTGTCGGAGGCCCGCCAGGAGGAAACGGCCATCACCGCCGCGCCGTTGTTGAAATTCGCCTGCGCGATCGCATCACCCCGGACAGAGATCCAGTAGTTGAACTCGTAGTCCCGGCCGAACTTCAGCGCCAGCGTGCGGTTCAAAGCCGTGCCCCCGTCGTCCTGATACACCCGGTAGGTCCCGCTGCGCGTGATCGTCTGCACCGCAGTGTCCGGCAGCCAGCCGCAGAAGTTCTTAAAGTAGGCGTTGAAGGTGTTGTACTGGTTTGCACCCCAGGCATTGCCCATCGGATCGTTCGCATCGCCATACTCGCGGTGCTGCCGGTTCGGTGAAATCGGATTGCCGTCCGTGCTGTACCACGAGTTCGCATGCGGCAGCCAGAAGACGTGACCGTATTCGTGGACGAACAGCCGCACGTCGAAATTGCCGTTGCACCAGATGTTGCCGCCACCGCCCCATCCCGCCGCGCCGAACTGGCCGTAGCCTTCATGCGCGATCACGAAGCAGGAGTAGTCCCCGAGGTTATATCCCTGCGCCGCGGCCGCCGCCTTCGAATCATCCGCCCAACGGCCCCAGTCGTAACCGTTGCCCGTGTAGTACGCGGAGTTCTGTGGCAGTGTCATCACCGGCGTGATGTCCGCGCGGTTGATCCAGCTCTTCTGATACGAAATGCGCCGCATCCGAACATCCCAGCCGTCGGCACGCGTTACCGTGTCGTTGAAGGATGCCACCGTCGCCCACGCCGGGAACGGCTTGTCCGTCGGCTGCACCCGCATGATCAGGATGTTCTTCCCACCATGCGTAAGGCTTGTCGGCGGTTTGCCGATGTAGCCGGTCGATCCCGAAACCCCGCTGTCGCCGATGCCCAGGATGCCGCCGCCGCCCGAGATGCTCTTCTTGTAAAGCGCCTGCAGGTCGTGGTTCGTCAGCGTGCGCTCGGTATTCTCCGCGCCCTGCTCGCCCGCCGTGATAGCCGATTCCACGTTCGTCACATGGGCCGGTTCGCAGGTGCCGTAGAGGTCGGTGCCGATCTGGAAAACCGTCTTGTCCTCCACCGCCACCACGCCGCTTGCTGGCTTCGCCACGGTCTCTTCGGAAACCGGGCAATACTCGTTCACCGTCGAGCCCTCGAGCTTCTCGCCCGGCTCCAGCGTGCGCACCGGGCTGTCCAGCACCGCCAGCTTGCCATCGATCGCCACGCCGTGCAGCGAGGCCCCGTTCACATACGGCGTCGCCGTGCGCGTGCCATAGCGGAAGGCCTCGTAGCTTTGTCCGTCGATGCGCGCATAGTCGAATACCGGCGCTCCTTCTCCGCCCTCCACGGGCGTGGTGTGAAGAGAATACAGGTCGCCATAGCCGTTCACGCGATCCTCCAACAAGGAATCGACCGCTTCTGGCAATTGCTCGCGCACCGCCAGGGGCACCGCATCCGCAAGCGCCCGGCGCGGGTCTTCCGATATCTGGGATTTCAGGAAATCACGCCGCACTGAAGCGAGCTTGATACCTTGATCCTCCATCTTCCCGCGTTCATCCACGGGAGCGGATAGATAACGATTCGTCCACTGCGCGAAGTTCGCCACGGCTGGCGCCGGATCGGATCTCCACCCGCTGCCGATCAGCTCGCGTTCCGGCACGACCGCGGCGACGGGCGGGCCTCCCGCGTCTCCGGCCATGGTGGGAACCGCGCTCTCACCGCGCTTCGCCAGTTTCTCAAGCCGGCGTTCTTCGGCTCCTTGTTCCGGGTCATTCCGTTCCGCTGCAACGCGTTGCGTCCGGACTCCCGAGGCGTCCGCCGCCGCCGACCCCTCAGGAAACGGCTTCCACAGGAAGGCGATTCCGCAGACGCCCAGAAGCGTGGCGGAGGCAATGACAACCCGCCGGGGAGGAAGCGGACAATGGGATGTTGGTTCTAGCTTGGGTATTTTCATTGGGTTTTATCCCCCATATAGGGGATCTTCCATCCCAACCGAAATCCTGCGCGTATGGCCATCCCTAACAGCGACTACTGCAAACTTTTCAGGGATTGCTAAAGGATCTCACAAAGCATGCCCTGGAATTTACATGTATATATATGGAATCGATGCAAAATGCAGCCCTTGGGTCAGGAAGCCTCCGCGTTGCAGGGACGACTCACCTCGTCACCTCGAGACGCATGAACCGATGCGTATGCCCCGGGTCGGACACCAGATAGACATCCGTGACCTGCACGTTCCGGCTCGCGCCCGCACCCGACTCCGAAACCATCGTCCCGGGCAGCACCACCGAGAACGCCTCACCATTCACACTGCGCGCAAGCTCCGTCCATCCGCTCGTCAGGTTGTCCGCGGCCACCACCGACAAGGTGACGTCGCTCGCCGCGGTATTGCGCGTGAAGCTGATGCGGAGCTTGTCCGCGGGGATCGCGACCCGCGGGGAAGAAGAAGCATCCGCCACATTCGGATCCGTGCCCAAGGCATACTCCAACAGGTTCGACAGGCCGTCGAAGTCCCCATCCACCGCGTCGCCGGAAACGAGCGGGTTGTCGGCCTCTTCGCCGAAGTGCATCTCGCGCCAGACTTCCGTTGGCGTCATCGAGGAATTCGGCACGTAGTTTACGACCACCCCCGTGGCATTCTGCAGTAACGTGAAGACCCCGTAGTCCCCGGCAACACGCCCGCCCGCATCGCTGGAAACACTGCCCAGCGTGAAGTCGCCCGCTTTTCCCGAGCAACTCATCAGCGTCCACGAATGGGGCTGCGTCCAGAAGACGTCGCTGAAATCCACGCTGCTGCCGGTGTTGTTCATTACCAGATCCACCAGCGCACCCGCCGTCACCGTGACACTCCCCGCCGCCACGCGCCCCGAGGCCCCGGCCGCATCGCTGTTTGTCGGCAGCGTCCACTGCAAGCGCGAATCCGCCGCATAGCTCAGCGCACCCACGACCGTCTGCGTGCCCGCACCATTGCCCGGCATGTGCTTGCCGGTCGTCGCAAAGCTCACGCTGCCATTCGCCGTTCCCGTACCCGTGAGCGTCGCCCCGCCCGAAACCGTCACCGCACTGCCCGCCGCGAGCGAGCCGTTCAATCTCACCGTCCCCGCCGTGATCGCCGTGGAACCCGTGTAGGTATTCACTCCGCCCAGCACCAGCGTGCCCGCACCCGTCTTGCGCAGGTAGCTCGTGCCGCCGTTGGTCGCATTCGTCACCGTCCCGCTGAAGTTCAGCGTGCGCGCCGCGTTCACTTCGATCGCCGCATTGGCATCGCCGAATTTCACATGGGTAGCGCTGACCGTGGAGTCCGCGGTCACCAGCAGTTTGTCGGTCGCTTGGTCAAAACGCCACGAACCCCACGCCGGGCTCGCCGCCAGCGAACTCATCGTGCCACCCGCCAGCGTCACCGTACCCACGCCGACATCCCCCGTCCCACCGCCATCTGCCACCAGCGTGCCGCCCGCATTCACCGTGATCGGCTTTTCCTGCGAGCCGTCCCACCCGAACAAGGCGTTCGCGCTCGCGCGCAAGGTCCCGCCGTTGTTCACGGTGATCCCGCTCACCTGGCTGAAGTTCCGGTTGTTCGCGGCATTCCCGGCCCGCGCATAGAGCGTGCCGGCATTCACCGTCACCGCTCCCGTGAAAGGATTCGAACCATACAGCGAGAGCGTGCCGGTATTGTTCTTCAACAACGTCCCGCCGCCTGAAATCGCGCCGCCGAGGATCTGATCGGCCGTGGTGTTGATGTTGAGCGTGCCGTTGATCACCACCGGTGCCGGAGTGTCGCCGTTGTTCAAGCGACCCCCGCCCTGCACCACCAGCGAGCCGCCGTTGATGATGATCTCGCCGACATACGAGTTGTTCGGATGCGTGAGCACGAGCGTGCCCCCGTTCTCCTTGATCAACATGCCCGAGATCGGGTTCGGGAACAGCGGCGCGGTGACCAGCGCATCGCCCGATGCCGGACTCGAGAGTGGCACCCCGAGCGTCAAGGTCGTGCCCGCTCCCACGTTGAAGACCCCCGCACTCACCCCGATGCGGATACCGCGGTTGCTGTCGTCGAAGGTCTGGTTCGAGTTGGTGAACAAGACACCGCGATTGAGCGTGAGCTGGTCCGCCTTGAACGACGCCGGATTCCCGCCGAGCCGCGCTTCCGAATCGATCGCCAGACCGCCGAAACGGCCGTCGCCTACCAGAGTCTTGCCGGTGAAGCTGCCGTTGCTCCCGCTCAAGGTCACCGTGTTGTTCACGTGCAGGAGCGAACCCGCGCCGCTCAAGTTCGCGGAGATCTGGATCGGTCCGTTCGCCGCGCGCACCATCGTCTGCGGTGCTTCCGCCTTGAGATTGCCGGCCAGCGTCCAGGTTCCGGAGCCCGCGTTCAAAAGCTCGCCATCGGTGCCGCGTAGCGTGAGATCGTTGATGGTGGTCGTGCTGTTGGAAGTCCCCTTCCACGTCAGGCTACCACCCGTGAGCTTCAGCGATTGTCCCGCAAAGGTCCGCGAAGTGCCGTCCGCCGGCGTGCGCAAGCGGAAGCCATAAGTCTCGTAGTGCTTCCCCGCGCCCGGCGCCAGCCCGTCGCTCCACAACCCCGCCGCTGCGAACGAGGCCTGGCCGAGAGGATCGTCGCCGGTCAGGTTAGCATCCACCGTTGCCTTGTTCGGGCCGAGCCTCGCATTCGCCGCCACCTGGTCGCGGCTCATTGCCACGTTGCTGATCCGCACCTCCGCATATTCAACGTTGGCGAGGTTGTCGCCCGCATAGGCGGAGCGACCCAACCACGCATTCACGTCCTGCAAGCCCGAGAGCGGAGAAGCGACATCGAGATAAGCGATCTCGTCCCCGTCGCGATACCAGGTCCAGCGCCCGCCGCCTCCGGAACTCGAAAAGGTGATCGCATAGTGATGCATCACGCCCGTCGCCGTCGGGATCCCGCTGTCGAGGCCGGTGTAGGTCCCGCCATTCGCCAGCTCGAAGCGCTGCGCATTCAGATCGCCGCCGATCGACGAGGTTAGCATGAGGTAGTTCCCCGTGCCGTTGTTGAAGTCCAGCAAGCGCGACCAGTTCTGTACCGAGATCGCCTTCCCCCAGAATTCGATCGTCGCATTCGTGTAGGCCGACAGCACGCCGGAAGGCAGTTGAAGGTACGCCGCGCCGCTGCCCGCCGCACCGCCGGGCAGCCGCAGCCCTTCACCGGTGAAGATCGCCCCGTTGCCCTGCACCGTCGCGAGCGCGGCACCGGATACCGCATCGGTCACCGTGGTTCCCGCGGGCACACTCCCCGCCGCCTGGTTGAAGGACCAGCGCCGCACCACGTTGCCCAGGTTCGGTGCGGTGATTACCCGCGCATGGCGGTCCGCCACACCCTGCGCCGTGCTGCTGATGAGGTAAGCATTGTCCCCACCATCCACGGCACCACCGATGCAACTGCCCTCTCCCAATAACCGGGCCCCGTTCAGCCAGATGTTCGGATTCGAGAAGAAGTACGGCGGTGCAGCACCACCGCCGCAGTAGTTGTGCATCATCACCGTCTTGGGATTCTCCCTCCCTCCACGGTGATCGCAGCCGTAGTTGTGGCCGCCCAGTTCGTGCGCGACCACCGCTGCCCAGAAGGAACCGGGATCGAAGCAAGAGTAGCGCCCCGGCTGCTGGGCCACCGCCGCGGCCCCGTCGGCGGTCGTCACGCAGATGAAAGTCACCAGATCCGCACCACGCGCATTGCCCGCATCCACCACGTCCGAGATGCGCGGATCGTAGCTCGCCATCCAGTTGACGAAGCCGCCCTTCGAGGTGCGCTGGTAGCTGTACTGCGCCGCCTGATGATAGCCCACGATCCTCGCCCGCGCGGGCGTTCCGCTGTGCTCGTTGATCGCGTTGGAACCGGCCACGGCATTCGCGGCCAGCACGTTCGCGTTGTCCCGGCCGCCCACCGCCGCCGCATGGGTCTGGTCATACGCGATCAACAGGTCCGCTTCCGCCGCGGCGAAGGCACGGCATCCGGCGACAAGCAGCATCGCACCAAGCCACGCAAGCAGGGCGGACCGACGGGAGGACATGGAGGAGGGATGGCTCATTTGGAAAATTTGAAAGGCTCGCCGCCCGGCACCTTCAGATAGGTCTCGGGATCGAAGCTGGTCAGGATGATCTCGCCCGGCTCGCGGGGATGCCCTTGGAGGAAGAGGTCGTCGTCCGGCGACACCACCGTGAAGGCCTCCCGGCCCTGCTGGAATGCCAGCGTGACCAGCGACTTCTCACGCCCCGCGACCTTGCCG
>CBFGPU010000102.1:0-7363 GCA_965650715.1 uncultured Haloferula sp.
TTCATGGGGATCTCAGGGTTAAGGTGAGGGTCACGACGGTGCCTCCGTCGGGTCCGGTGAAGATCTTACACTCGCCGCCATGATCGTGCATCCGCTCGCGCATCCCGGCGACGCCTTGGCTGCCGGGGAGCGGTGCATCCGCATCGGGGATGCCGGTACCGTTGTCCGCGATGCTGACGACGAGATTCTCCTGCTCCATCCGGACATCGAGATCCACCCGGGTGGCGCGGGAGTGTTTGATCACGTTGTTCAGCGCTTCCTTGAAGGCGAGCAGCAGCGAGTGGCGCGACCGCGAGCCAAGACGTCGGCTTGGGATGGCCACCGGCTTCACGGGACTGCATTCGATGCCCGCCGGCTGGAGCAGGCGCTGCGCCTGTAGCCAGAGATAGCCGGCGAGGTCATCGACGGTGTCGTAGTCCGGATTGATCGCCCACACGATTTCATCGAGCGCGGATACGAGGGAGCGGGAAACATCCCCGAGCGTCCCGAGGTAGCCCGATTTCGCGGAAGCGGGGATGGCCGGATTTCCCATGAGCGACCCGAGCAGTCCGATCTCGGTGAGACCGGCGCCGAGTTCGTCGTGCAGGTCGCGGGCCACGCGCGCGCGCTCCTGTTCGAGAGCATGCTCGGACTCCGCACGTTCCTTCTTCGCGATCTCCACGGCAAGTTGGGAGGTCCTGCGCCGCACCAAGCGCTGGAGGATCGCCGCCCAACCGATCACGAGCGCCAGGCCCCCGAAAAGGAATGCGACCAGCAGCAGCAACCGGCGAGTGCTCCACCAGGGCGGACGGGAAACGAGCTGAAGCGCTTGGTCGCCCGTCATTCGAATCTCGAAGTTCCCCGGGCCGGCCGCAGGCGGATCCGAGGCGACCGCGAAATACACCCCGTCCACCTTCACCCGCGAATCGCGGAGGAAAGGCCCCTCGGCGGACGAACCGGCGGGACCGAGCGCGACGAAGCGGAGCGATTCCGACTCCAGTTCCACCCGGCGTTCGCCACCTTGGATCGTGTCGCCGACGACCCGACCCTCCATCCGGATCAAGGTGCCATCGAGCGAAAGATCGGGCAGTGCCGATGGATCCGGCACAACCGGATCGTGCAGCGCGCGATGAGCCAGGACCCGGATCGCCGGGTGAGCGATCACGGGCGAGATCGGGCCGGTACGGGCGAAGCCGACGACTTCCACCTCGTCACCCGGCACGGTGCCGTGTGCGGAACTACTCGCCAGGCGCAGGCTGTGGGTGCCATCGGAAACCAGCAGCGTATCGGCATTCCGCGCCATCATCCGGCCCCGCAGGCGGACGCGGTTCAAGGCCGTGGACTTCGAGGTGAAGCTCCAGAGATCCGGAATGGTAACCAGCGGCACCTCCGCCGGATCGCGGGGTGCCAGTTCGACCACGGAAAGGCTGGCATTCCCCAACGCGAAAACCCCCGGCCGGCGTCGCCCGAGTTGCGGGTCCCAACTGGTGGCGAACACACCGCGAAGCTTGACGCGCGCGCCCTCCAGATCCCCGGCCGTGGCGCGGCGCAACTCCGCGGGCAGCGGGTAGAACTCGCTCGACTGCATCACCGCGGTACCGTCATGCGTGAGCAGTTCGGCGCGGCCCGTACCAAGAGCGGTCACGATGCCCTCGATCTCTACCTGTTGGGCATCGAGGCTTCCGTTCAGGATCTCCTCCCACCCCGGCCGGCGGGGAAAGGGCAAGGCGCCCGCCCGCAGGAAACGGCACTGCTCCGCAATGATCATCGGAGCGAAATCGCCGGGCGTCGTGCGCCCTTCCACGCTCCACCATTCTCCCGGCGCAGGCAGTGGATCCGGCGGGGAAGATTCCGTGAGGACGAAGATGCCGCCGCTCTCATCCTGCAAGACCATCGAACGGTAGTTCGCCATCGTGACCACGCCTTGGATGAAGGCCGGTCGTGACTGCGCCGCATCCTCCGGTCGCAACTCCCGGATTTGCGCGGCCAAGGTGAGCTGCCGGGCCGGTGTCGCGTCAGGCGATACGAAATGCAGTTGGGCCGCCGCGAGCACGCAGATCCCGCCCTCATAGGCCACACCCGATCCCGTGATGCGCCGGCCGGCCAATTCCCGGGCGTCGAGGCCGGCAGGATTCAGCACCACCACTTCGGACCGCTTCTGGTCGCTTGCCACTTCGAGACGAAGATGGGCGTCTTCCATCGCCGCATAAGTGATGGTGCCTTCGATCACCTGCCATGCGCGACCCGGAGCCGGATGCCTCTCGGGAAGTATCCTCCAACCGGGCAACGCGCCGCCGACTTTCAGCCGGGCGCCATCGTCACAGGCAAGACGGAAGGTATGAATGCCATCCGCCGGCACCTCAAGTTGCCCCGAAAATCGCAGGGCCACATCCTCCAGATTTCCCGCGGCGGTGGCATCGATTTGGGAAACCACACCCCTGTCATCCCCGGAGCCACCCGCCGGAATCTCATCGAGGGAACTGATCTCTTCGATGCGGAACCTCTCGTAACGCGCACCGGGAGCCTTCCCGTCGTCGTGGAAAAACCACGAGCCCGGGATGGAGTCGTAGCTGAAACCCGGGCCATCGAGGCCGAGCTGCAGGACGGAGGTGAGACGGCCGTTGAACCACTCGAGTTGGAAGGGATGCTTTCCTTTCCGCAAAAACAACGAGCCCCTCCGCTCGATCGGCGGGTGACGGCCATCGATCTCGATCAGATAGCCGCCGCCGCAATCGATGTTGAACCCGCGGCGCACGAAGCGGTTCTGCGGAAAATCGAGCTCGATCGCCCGGCCGGGGACGATTTGTTCCCAAGCATCCGGCGGAAGCTGGAGCTGGAGGATAGCCGCGCCGGAGTCATCCGCCAGGGCCAGGCGGCTACCGGACGGATCGGTCGCGAGAACTTCTCCGGTGACAAGAACGGACTCGCGCGTGGTGCCGTCGTCCACCGAGCGTTCCCATAGCTCCTGCACCGAAAGCGGTCCGCCTCGCACGCTTGCAATCAAGGCAAGGGCAGGGAGAATCCACACGGGCGGTCGCCTCCGGGACCGCCGTTGCCGGGTCTGACTTGAACGGACTGCCTCCACGCCTTCCTCGTTTTCCTACGCCCCGCCCGCGTTCCCAACCTCCGGATGCGACATGCGGCATTTCTCTACGAACGGGGAGATTTCAACGTCGCAATCGCACCGGCGCGAGGCGACGGACGGCCAGGGATAGTAACCGGGCGCGTTCCAGCCCTTCAAAACCGGAACACCAGCCCCAGATTGGGACCGCTCATCTCGGTATCGTAGGTGAAGGTGCCCTGCTGGTAATCGACGCCGATCATCCGGTAGGCCAGCGCCAGCGAGGTGTGCTGGCTGAGGCGGCAGGAGATGCCGGCGATAAGCTGCCAGTATTCGTCGGAAGAGACCCCGAAGCCGCCGTAGTCACCGCGCGCCCACACGCTCCAGCGGCCGCCGAGATGCTGGCGCACGCGCAGGCCGACGAAGGGATCGATCCAATCCTGCGAGCCCGAACCCGCGCGCAAAGTGGTGGGCAGCCGCGGGGTGAAAAGCTCCAGATCCACATCCATGCCGGTGTAGGCGGCACCGGCAAGGAGATCGATGCTGGTGGAATCGCTGCCGTAGAGTTCGTAGCCGAGCGCGAGCGACGCGATGATTTCCTCCTGCCGGAAGCCCAGGTAACTGTTCGCGGTGGGTTGTGTGGACGCGGAGAGCTTCATCCATATGAAGTCGCCGGTGAGCGACCAACGGTCGCGCCTCGCTTCGAAGGCCGCGGTAATGCCACCATCGAGTTCCTCCAGGATGTCACCGAAGGACAGATCGAGCGGGGTGCTGACCGGACCGACGCCGACGTCACCCTCCAGTCCCATCAGCGGGGCGTAGAGAGTTCCGGTGAATTCCCAACCGGAGGAGGATTCGGGGACGCTGGAGATCTCGGGCGGCGGAACCGGTTCGCCCGCGAGGGCGGGAAGGACGAGAGCGGCAACGAGGACGGGATAGTGACTGGATTTCATGGGGATCTCCATTTCTCGGGTTGGGGGGATCGCGGAATCAGTGACGGTCGATTTCGCCGAAACCTTCGTCGGTGGGCAGGACCGGTTCTCCGGCCATGTTCTTCTGCACGACCTTGAATTGATCGGCCAGGAACAGCGGCTTGACGCTCTCCTTCGCCAATGCGTCGAGGCGTTGCTGGAAGGCGGCGACCTTGTCCGGATGGGCGGCGGCGAGGTTCGACTTTTCGGACGGGTCCTGGACGAGGTTGTAAAGATCCACGCTGGACGGAAGCATCGTGCGCCAGATCAGCTTCCAATCGCCCTGGCGCAGCGCCCCGCGAAACGGCTCGATATTGTAGATGACCTCCGAGCGGGGCGAGGCTTTGCCCTCGGCCAGGGTCGGCCAGACATCCACGCCATCGAGCGGTTTGCACTTGGCGGTGGAGGCACCGGCGAGCGCGGCAAGGGTAGGATAGAGATCGACCGCGTGAACGAGGCCTTCCTCGGTCCGCGGGGCGATGTGCCCGGGCCAGTTGGCCAGCGCGCAGACGCGGGTGCCACCTTCGAAAAGCGTTCCCTTGCCCTCGCGGTATGGACCGTTGTCGCAAGGAAGCTTCACCTTCGACATGTCGGCCATCACGCCGGCGAACATCGCGCTGCGGGTCCCGCCGTTGTCGCTGTGGAAGAGGATGAGCGTGTTGCCGCGCATGTTCTTTTTCTCAAGCGCGGCGATCACCCGGCCGATCTCGTCATCCAGACAGGCAACCATGCCGGCGTATGTCCGTCGCGTCGGATCCGCGATGTCCTCGTAGCGGTCGATGTATTCCTGTGGCGCTTGATAGGGTGTGTGCGGCGCGTTGAAGGCGAGGTAGAGGTACAGCGGCACCGAGGTGTCATGCCCTTCGATGAGTCCGGCGGCGTCCTTGCCGATAAGCGTGGTGGTGTAGCCTTCCTCCTTCACCGGCTCGTTGTCGCGGAACCAGTCCAGCACGCCATGCTCGTCGTGGGTGAAGTAGTCCAGCTCGCCGATCATGGCACCATACTGGTAGTCGAAGCCGCGCTGCCTGGGCCACCATTTCTTGTCGGCGTGCCCGAGGTGCCACTTGCCGATGATCGCCGTTTTGTAGCCGGCCTCCTTCAGGCACTGGGGCATCAGCCATTCGCCGGTGTCCAAACCGTAGGCCGAGACGGACGGGATCACCGCGGTCTGCAGGCCGTAGCGGAACGGATAACGGCCGGTCAGCAGGGCCGCGCGGGTCGGCGTGCACATCGGCTGGACGTAGAACTGCGCGAGCTTCACCCCTTCCGCGGCGAGCTTGTCGAGATTCGGGGTCTTGATATCCGGGCACCCGTTGAAGCCGACATCTTTCCAACCGAGATCATCGGCGACGATGTGGACGATGTTGGGCCGATCCGCCGCGGTCGAACGCGCGGTGGCGAGGAGCGCCAGCGATAGGACGGCGAGAATGCCGGGGAGGCGGGAGTTCATGGCGGGGAGGTTTGGGGGTTGGCCGTACGAAAGTGCACGGGTATCGCTCTTTATCAGAAAGATTGGATTCCGGCTATCCCGATCGTAAGATATCCGGGGTATCGGAAGCTCCGTGCGGATCGCGGCATCCTCACGTACGGGGATGATTCTTGTCACCCTATCTTCCGGCGACGATCCGCGCACCGCAGGACCTCTGATATCCCGGGCGTATCTTGATAGGATCCGGAGACGGTCACTGCCCCAGGAGCGTCCGCGCGACGGGGTCCGCCATCACCGCCTTGAGTTCCTCCTCCGAGAGATTGCGCCGGACAGCTTCGACCACGTCCTCCCGGTCCTCCCGCTCGGCACTTGCAAGGAATTTGGCGACTTCCCGCATGGGTTCTTCATAGCGGCGGGGGCCGACCGATCTCATGGAGCCCACCCATGAATCAAGCAGCGTTTCCTTCCCCGAGCCCGAGTCCAGAATGCCATCCAAAGCCCGCTCCGGGTCGGTCCAAACCCAGGTAGAGAGGACACCCTTGAGAGCAGCGTCACGGATGGCGGGACTTTGAAGCTGCGATGCCAGATCCCATGCCGCGAGAGGGTCTTCACGACTCCTCTTCTTCATGATGTCTGCCGCGGCCTCCATGGCCGACTTCCCGGTGGGAAGTCGATCGAGGAGAACAGCGACATTTTTCCCGTCGCCAGCGCCCAGGATGGAGACAATCTGTTTCAACGCGTCGCGACGCTCGATGCCCCCGAGGGTGTCCGCGTAGGCAAGTGCAGCATCCGGGTCCTCCTTGGCATACCGCGCGGCAAGGCTGGCGATCCGCGCATAGCGGTCGGGGCCCGCGGGAAGACCGTTCAGCAGGTTCTCCACCTCCTTCAGCTTGTCGGACGGTGCATCCCGGATCAGGTTTACCAGAGCCAGCGAGGTGCCGAACTTGCGTTTCTCCGTGTCGGCGCGGACGATTTCCAGCGCCGCCCCGAAGTCCGTTTTCGTCAGGACGCGGAGGACCTCGTTGCGGGCGGTATCGAGGAGCGCCGGGCTGCCGATATTCGCCTCTGCAAAGGCGAGGAACTCTTCCGGATTGGCTTCCGCCCAGCGTTTCCTCACATCCTTATCCATGAGATGGAGGAGGAGGTCGCCCGGAGCGATAGACTTGAAGATGGAGGCGAAGCTGGAGGGATCGGCCGCTGCAAGGATGGCGGCAATCCCGGTCCGCGTTACTTCCTGATCCGGATGGCCATTCAAAAGAACGACGACCCGGTCCAGGTCGAGGGTGGAACATCTTTTCGCCGCGATTGCCAGAAGGGCGTCCACCTGCTCCCCGCTTTCCGCCTTCTTCAAGAGCCACTCGAGGCAACTCCAGGGATCCTTGGACAGCCATTCATCGACGGCCATCCGGAGAAGGTTTTTGGAATCGTCCGACGGGCTATCGTGGGCGATCAAGGCCCCGGCCAGGCCGCGCAGTTTATCCACGTCGTAGCCGGTGAGCGCCTCGGCAGCAGCCCCGATGTCTGCCGAAGTTCTCAAGCCGGTCCTGAGCACCCTGGAAACCACGGGGTCCGCGGCAAGCTCCCGCGGCATGCGGCTGGCCGACGGCTCCCAACGATTTGCCGACCGGGGACCGGAGAGTTCGCCTACCCACCATCCCGCCGCAAGGAGCGCGACCGCGGTCGAAAGCAAAACAAGATGGCGCGGGATCTTCATGGTTGCTTGTCAGGGGGAACCGACCAGGGCCTTCAGATCGCCCTTGAGATCCTCGGGGACTTCGTTCCACACGTTCTCGCCGCTGAGCTTCTCCCCTTCCCGGAAAAGCTTCAGAAGCGATTCCTTGCGGGCGGCTTCGTCCGGAATGGTTGCCGTCCACGTCAGAGCCATGGATAGATTGTCGGGGATATTCTTCACAAGGGCTTTCA
>CBFGPU010000103.1:0-7362 GCA_965650715.1 uncultured Haloferula sp.
CGCAGCTTTCGAATGCAGCTTGAGCCGTCGCCACACCCGCGGAAACAAAGCGACCCTCCCTTGCCGATCTTGCCGCCCTCCCGGGAAGCGGCAACGCCGTTCCTTCTACGGTCAGCCTGCTAGAGGTCCGGAACCGTCCAAACATGGAGTGGCGCTTCCCAAGCCCCATGACGCGGACTGGCGGCTTCAGCCAACCCGTGTACAGATTCGACCACTTCCGCCTCCCTCGCCCTCGCTTGCCTCCCTCTCCGCGAACGGCAACGCCGTTGAGCCCCAAAGCCCGGGGTTGGCGCGCGACGAAGGAGCCGCCTACCCCGGGATTAGGCCCCGCTCATCATCTACCCCGAAGGGGTTGCGGACGCTGGCGGCCCGGACTCACGCCTTCCGCTGCGAATCACGAGGGCGTCACCGCCCTTATCAACCGCACCTTCCTTCGGACCCTCCACCACGTCAGGCCGATCCAAACTCCCAAGTACACAGTGATAACGAACCAAGAATCGGAGACGACCCGAACCTAGCCCGATCCATGCCCTCCACTCGGGCCTCCCAAGGCCCTGGCTTGTCGATTCGGGTTCTGTCGGGCGACACCGAGCTACGGTGCCACCGGACGCCGGAATAGGGCATCCCGAAAATACCAATATAGGGTCTTCCCATCCAGACCCCCATTCGGTTCGGCGACGAGGTGAGTCCGATGCCCGCGTAATGATCAAAGAGGATCCAACGGCAGCTCACCTCGTGGGCGGTTTTCACCGAATCAACCCAAACCCAAGCCAGAAAGGCGATCCCCGGGAGGCCGAACCAGAACAGACGAGTGCGGAAACATGCTCTCATCCTTCCAAGCAGGTTCCACGACCGCCACCATCTTCCCCTTCCGTGTGTTCCGTGCACTCCGTGGTTCATCTAAGTCACGAAGCCTCGTCCGCCGGAACCTCCACTCTCCTCCCCCGCTCCATCCACACCGCCAGCACCGCCACATCCGCGGGTGTGATCCCCGAAATCCTTCCCGCCTGCCCGAGGGTCGCCGGCCGGATCCGCGTGAAATTCACCTGCGCCTCCTTCTTAAGCCCCCGGATCGTCGTGTAGTCCAAGTCCGCCGGGATCCGCTTGTCCTCGTGCCGGGCCATCCGCTCGACCTGCACCTGCTGCCGGTTCAGATGTCCCTCATACTTCAACTCCGTCTCGATCAACGGCCAAAGTTCCACGTGGAACTCTCCGCGGACCTCCTCGGACAACATTTCCCAAGTATTCTCGCTGCGCCGGAACCAGTGATCGACCTTCACCCCCTCATGGACCGTCTGCCGCGACCATTTCAGTGCCCGGTCCAGTTCGCGTTGCTTCTCCGTGACCCGGCGCACCCGCTCCCCGCTTGCCAGTCCGGCCTCGGCCGCCAAGGGCGTGAGCCGCAGGTCGCAGTTGTCCTGCCGTAGCAGCAAACGGAACTCCGCCCGGGAGGTGAACATCCGGTAGGGCTCGATGCAGCCCTTGGTGACCAAATCGTCCACCATCACGCCGAGGTAGGCCTGATCCCGCTTCAACACGAAATCCGGCTTCCCCGCCACCTTCAGCGCCGCATTCGCCCCCGCTAGCAACCCCTGACCCGCCGCCTCCTCATACCCGGAGGTCCCATTGATCTGACCGGCGAAATAGAGCCCGGAAACCCGCTTGGTCTCCAGTGTGGGATAAAGCTGGGTCGGCGGGCAGTAGTCGTACTCCACCGCATAGCCCGGCCTCAGGATCTCGCACCTCTCCAGCCCCGGAATCGTCCGCAGAAAGGCAAGCTGGACCTCGTAGGGCAGCGAGGTGGAAACCCCGTTGACGTAATACTCGTGGGTGTGCCGCCCCTCCGGCTCCAGGAACACCTGATGCCGCTCCTTCTCCGCGAAACGCACCACCTTGTCCTCGATCGAGGGGCAATACCGCGGCCCCACCCCCTCGATCACCCCACAATACATGGGGGATTGATCCAGATTGTTCCGGATGATGTCGTGGGTCGCCGGGTTGGTGTAAGTCACCCAACAGGGCATTTGTTCCACGTGGAACCCTTCTCGACCCCACGGATTCAGGGTAAAAAGATCATTATCGCCCCGCTGCAAGGTGTCCGCGAGGTAGGAAAACAATGGCGCGGGGGTATCCCCGTCCTGCCGCTCGCAGCCCGGTAAATCGAGGGATCTCCCGTTCAGGCGGCAGGGCGTCCCCGTTTTGAAACGTTCCACGTGGAACCCGAGCCGCTTGAGGGAGTCGGAAACCGTGGAGGTCGCATCCCCCATCCGGCCTCCTTTCTCGTTCTTCAGGCCGACATGCATGAGCCCGCGCATGAAGGTCCCGGCGGAAAGCACGACCGCCGAAGCTTCAATGACCATCCCCAGCGAAGTGGCGATCCCGGTGACCCGGTCGTCTTCCACCAGGATATCGGCGACATTCCCCTGGTGCAGTTCGATCCCGGGCGTGGACTCCAGCACCCACTTCATCCGGAACTGGTAAGCCTTCTTGTCGCACTGCGCCCGGGGTGCCCGCACGGACGGACCCTTGGACGCATTCAGCATCCGGAACTGGATCCCCGTCGCATCCGTGTTCAGCCCCATCGCCCCGCCCAGCGCATCGATCTCCCGCACCATGTGGCCTTTGGCCAGCCCCCCGATCGCCGGATTGCAGGACATCTGCCCCACCGTATCGAGATTCTGCGTGAGCACGGCCACCTGCGCCCCCAGCCGTGCGGCGGCAAGGGCGGCTTCCACACCGGCATGGCCGGCACCGATGACGAGGACGTCGTAGCGCTTGGGATAGCGAAACATGAGCTAGGGCCGCGGACCCTAGCCGCTCACCGGCCCCACGACAAGACCGGCCGCAATGTTCCACGTGGAACTGCGCAGCCGTTCTCAATCCCCAAGTGTGGAAGGTGTGTCCAAAATCCCCGCCGACGCCCGCGGCAGCAATTCCGACAACCGGAACACCAACCTCTCCTCCCGGTTCGCCAGACACACCAGCGGATCCCCGAACTCCGCCAGCACCTGCCGGCATGCCCCGCACGGCGAGATCGGCACCCCCGTATCCGCCACCACGGCTACCGCCTCCAGCTTGGTCAGCCCCGCCGCCACCGCCGCGCCCACCGCTACCCGCTCGGCACACATCGTCAGCCCGAAGGAAAGGTTCTCAACGTTGCAACCCGTGAACACCTTCCCTTCAACCAGCAGCGCCGCCCCGACGTGGAATTTCGAGTAGGGCGCATGTGCCCGCTCCCGCACCCGCCACGCCGCCTCGATCAAGGGCTCCCAGTCCATGCAGAGCATCTGAAACCGCCGCGGCCCCCGCTGGCAAGCTCGCGCATTTTCGGCTCGCCGGACCCCGCCCGATCAGGCAGGGAAAAGGCATGCAACGTCCTTGGATTCCCGTGCTTGTGCTGGCCCTCCTGCTGGTCGGTTTCCGCTGCCTGGGGGCCGCCTTTTCTCAAGAACTGCCGAACTTCCAGCCGCTCCCCGCCCTGTTCCTCTGTAGCTTCGTCTTCCTCCGCGGCATGAAGGCCTGGGCCCTCCCCGTGGTCGCATGGCTGGTCAGCAACCCGATCGCCAGCATGCTCCAAGGCTACCACCCCTTCGCCAGCGGCGGCGGTACCGCCCTCGCCTTCCTCACCGTCCTGGGCATCACCGCCTTGGCCGCCGGGCCGCTCCGCAAGTCGCCTTCCCCCGCCCTGATGCTGGCAGCCGGGGTCGTGTCCGCCCTCCTCTTCCACCTCGTGACCAACACCTTCATCTGGGCTGCGGATCCGACCTACGCGAAGTCCCTCGAAGGCCTCTGGCAGTCCCTCTGGACCGGCCGCTCCATCGACGCCCTTCCCTCCTGGGTCTTCCTCCGGAATCTCGCCGCGGCGAATGTCCTCTTCACGGCGCTCTTCCTGCTTGCCCGGCTCTCCTGGAGCCCCGCGCCGAAACCCGCCGCCGCCTTGCAGCAGACCCGATAAGTTCTTGCTCCAAACCTGTCCCCGCCTCTATCACCGCGCCGCCCATGTCAACCGTCACTGCCGATTCCCCGCGTCTCGATTTCTCCGGTTCCCCGGTCAACAAGGCCCTGACCGCCGAGCAGAAGATCGAGCTCTTCCGCAAGATGGTCCGCATCCGCCGCTTCGAGCAAACCGCCCTGAAGTACTACAATGCCGGCCGGATCGGGGGCTTCCTTCACCTCTACATCGGCCAGGAATCGGTGGCCGTCGGCACGCTCTCCCTCTGCGGTGAAAACGACCACAACATCACCGCCTACCGCTGCCACGGCCACGCGCTCACGGTGGGCATGGGCATGAACGAACTGATGGCCGAACTCTTCGGCAAGGCCACTGGCTGCTCGAAGGGCAAGGGCGGCTCGATGCACTTCTTCGCCCCCGACAAGAACTACTGGGGCGGCCACGGCATCGTCGGCGGCCAGACCCCCCTCGGCCTCGGCCTCGGCTACGGCCTCAAGTACCTCGGCAAGGAAGGCTGCGCCCTCTGCTACCTCGGCGACGGTGCCGTGAACCAGGGCGCCTTCCACGAATCCCTCAACATCGCCGCCCTCTTCGAAATCCCGGTGGTCTACATCATCGAGAACAACGGCTACTCGATGGGCACCTCGCAGAAACGTTCCTCTTCCTACCGCGGCTGCCTCGCCCAGCGCGCCGAAGGCTACGACATGGAGTGGGACGTGATCGACGGCTCCGACGTCTATGAGGTCCGCGCCAAGACCCACATCGCCATGGAGCGCGCCCGCAAGCAGCACAAGCCCTCCATCCTCGAGATCAACACCTACCGTTACTACGGCCACAGCGTCGCCGACGCGAATGCCAAGAAGTACCGCACCCCGGAGGAGATCGAGAACTACAAGACCAACTTCGACCCCATCCGCCTCTGGCGCAAACGCCTGGCCGGGGAAGGGATCATCACCGAGGAACAACTCGACGCCATCGACAAGGAGGCAGCCGCGGAGGCGGCCGCAGCCGTGAAGTTCGCCGAGGAGTCCCCCGCCCCCGCCATCGGGGACATCATGTCGGACGTGTACTGGGAAACCGACAACAACACCGCCGCCTCCAAGCTCGGCCGCCATTTCTTCACCGACTGAGCCAAACTACGGTAATTGTAGTAAATCCTTCCAATTTCCCAGCATCCATCATTCATGTCCCGCACGCTCACCTACCGCGAAGCTCTCCGTGAAGGCCTCGACGAGGAACTCGCCCGCGACCCGAACGTCGTCATCATGGGCGAGGAAGTCGCCCAGTACAACGGTGCCTACAAGGTGACCGAAGGCCTCTGGAAAAAGTGGGGCGACAAGCGCATCGTCGATACCCCGATCTCCGAGGCCGGCTTCATCGGCATGGGAATCGGCGCCTCCATGCTCGGCGTCCGCCCGGTGATGGAGCTGATGTTCTGGTCCTTCCACTCCGTCGCCTTCGACCAGCTCGTCAACAACGCCGCCTGCGTGCGCTACATGTCCGGCGGCCTGATCAATTGCCCGATCGTGATGCGAGGTCCGGCCAACGGCGGCACCAATGTCGGTGCCACCCATTCCCACATCCCCGAAGGCCTCTTCGCCGCCTTCCCCGGCCTCAAGGTCGTGGCTCCCGCCACCCCCGCCGATGCGAAGGGCCTGATCAAGGCGGCCATCCGCGACAACGATCCGGTCTATGTGATGGAAAACACCCGCCTCTACGGCATGACCGGCGAGGTGCCGGATCCGGCCGAGGGCGACTTCGTCATCCCCCTCGGCGTCGCGGACCTGAAGCGTGAGGGCAAGGACGTCTCGATCATCGGTCACGGCCGCTCCATCATCCACGCCCTCGAAGCTGCGGAGACCCTGAAGGAACAACACGGCATCGAAGCCGACGTCCTCGACCTCCGCTCGATCCGCCCGCTCGATGTGGAAGCCATCCTCAGGACGGTCAAAAAGACCAACCGCGTCGTCCTCGTCGATGAGTCGAAGGGCTTCGGCGGCGTTTCCGCCATGGTCTCCCACCTGATCCAGGACGAAGCTTTCGACTACCTCGACGCGCCGATCAAGCGTGTCACCACAATGGATGCACCGGCGATATACTCCCAGCATATCGAGGACGAACAGCTTCCGAATCCCCGCCGGATTGTCGAAAAAGTCCTGTCTTTACGCTGATTCCCGCGGCTTTTTCATTGCCACGGAACAAGTCACTTCTAGCATTCTAGCAACATGACCAAACTTCTTGCCCTCGTCGGCCTTGTAGGTCTTTGCCTCGCGGCCACCTCGTGCTGCTGCCTCTTCTAACCGACTACCATCATGAAAAACCTGCTCCTGATCCTGCCCCTCGTGGCCCTCTCCATGGGTCTCTCGTCCTGCTGCTCCATGTTCGGTTGGAACAGCGCCACCGCCGGCTACACCGAGGAAACCTACCAGCGCAAACTCTGCGGCTACGACATCGTGCGCGAGGAAGTGGTCGTCGATGCCAAGAGCGGCATGACCGAGGTCAAGGAAACCAAGGTCCCGCGCTACAAGACGGTGACCAAGAAGGTCCGCATCGATTGCCCGGATTGCGTCCGCTTCTACTGCCTCAATGAAGGCTGCTGCGGCTCCGACACCACCGCGGCACGCCGCATGGCCACCACCCAGGGCGGCACCGGCAGCCCCCATGTCGGCCTCATCCCGACGATGAAGCAGATCGTGGTCGAGTAATTCTCGCTACCCGCAAATCTTTTCCGAGGAAGCGGAGGTCCACCCGGGCCCCCGCTTTCTTTTTTCCCCTTGCCCCACCCCGGGCCCGGCCGCATCCGTCGGGATGAGAAAAACGCTTTCAATCGCAGTCTGCCTCAGCCTCGCCGCCTGCCAGCAGCGGGAATCGAAGCCGGCACCGGAATCACCGCCCGAACCAGCAACCGCCGATCCCGCTGACGTCGGCTCCTACCTCGGCATGACCGTGGAAGAAGCGGGGGCACGCGCCGACAAGGCGGGAATCCGCTGGCGCATCATCGAGGAAGACGGCCAAGGTCGCCCCGTGACGAAGGACCACCGGCCCGACCGGCTGAACTTCGCGGTGGCCGCAGGCAAAATCATCCGCGTCACCAAAGGCTGAGCACCGGGGAAAAGACTGGAAAACCCTTTCCGTTTCCCCAATCTCGCCCCGCCCCACTCCCTTTTCCATCAGATCCATGGCCATCCAAATCGAAATGCCAAAGCTCTCGGACACCATGACCGAGGGCACCCTCATCAAGTGGCACAAGAAAGTCGGCGATTCCGTCGAAATCGGCGATATCCTCGCGGAAGTTGAAACCGACAAGGCCACGATGGAAATGGAGGCCTTCGACGAAGGCACCCTGACCGAAATTCTCGTTCAAGAAGGAGAAAAGGCAGCCGTCAACGGCGTGATCGCCATCCTTGATG
>CBFGPU010000104.1:0-7360 GCA_965650715.1 uncultured Haloferula sp.
CCTGTCTCTCTCATGACCACCCGCTCCTTGATCCTCCTCGCCTTGCTCTCGCCAGTTGGAGTGCAAGCCCAGACAGCCGCGCCGGAAGCGCCCGCCCCTGCTCCTGAGGTGCCGAGCCCGCAGTACTTGCCGGTGACGGAGAAGATCCACGCGCTGGTGAAAGCAAAGGGGGACACGCCCGCCGATGCCAAGGCGATGAAGGCCTACACGGAGACCGTGCCGAACGCGAAGGACGCGAAATTCGACCTCGTGCCGGTGCCTGGCGGGGAATTCACCATCGGCTCGCCCGCGGGCGAGGCGGGGCGCAAGGATACCGAGGGCCCGCAGGTGAAGGTGGCGCTCGATCCCTTCTGGATCGGCAAGTGCGAGATCACCTGGGACGTCTACCGGGCCTTCATGGAGAACGGCAAGGCGCGCAACAAGGATGGCACGCTGAACCGCGACTCGGACATCAGGACGCCGGAAGCGCCGGAGATCAAGGAGGGCGAAACCTTGGTGGATGTGGTGAGCCAGCCGACGCCGCCTTACGTGCCGATGCACTTCGAGATGGGCGAGGGCTACGGCGCGGGCTGGCCGGCGATCGCGATGACGCATCATGCCGCGAGCAAGTTCTGCGAATGGCTGAGCGCCCAGACCGGCCACTACTACCGCCTGCCAACGGAAGCGGAGTGGGAATACGCCTGCCGTGCGGGGTCGACGACGGCCTACTGCTTCGGCGACGATCCGGCGAAACTCGACGATTACGCCTGGAGCATGGCCAACGCCAGCTACACCTATCAGAAGGTCGGCCAGAAGAAGCCGAACGCCTGGGGTCTCCACGACATGCACGGGAATGTCTCCGAGTGGTGCCTGGATGCCTATGTGCCGGATGCCTATTCGAAGTGGCAGCCGGGCGTGAAGAATCCCTGGCATCCGGCGGTGAACCGTTACCCGCATGTCACCCGGGGCGGACATTATTACGATGGCGGTCCGGAAACCCTGCGGTCCGCAGCGCGGGTGCCTTCCGACCCGGCGTGGAAGATGATCGACCCGCAGAATCCGAAATCGATCTGGTACTTCACCAGCGCGCCATGGGTAGGCTTCCGCGTTGTGCGCCCGCTGGCAGTGCCGGAGGTGAAGGAGATGCACCGGATGTGGAATACGGGCCCGGGTCCGAAGGAGTAGAGTTACAGCCCGCTTTGGAGACCCGGAAGCGGCTTGAACCCCATCAGGACCAAGGCAAGATGGGGCCATGTCCGCCCGACTTCCCGTTCTATTGTTCGTTTGCGGGATAGGCGCGCTCCATGCCGAAGAGGCCGAGCCTCTCTTCAAGCGGCAGGATCCGGAAGGTCACCTGCAATCGCGCGAACTCTGCGAAGCGAGCGGCATGGCGGCCTCGCCGAGCGACAAGCGCTTGCTCTGGCTGGTCAATGACAGCGGCTGCGCGGCCGAGCTTTTCCTGACCGAGACGGACGGCGGCAAGCGCGGCAAGGTAAGCGTGAAGGGAGCGAAGAACGTCGATTGGGAGGATCTCGCTTCCTTCCAGCTCGACGGGAAACCCTACCTGATCATTTCAGACACAGGCGACAACGCCTCGAAGCGCGCTGGCTGCACCCTCTACATCGTCGCCGAGCCGCAACTGCCCAAGGAGGGTGCCGTGCTGGCGGGATCGGTGGAGCCTGCCTGGAAGATCCGCTTCCGCTATGAGGACGGGCCCCGCGATTGCGAAGCGGTGGCCGTGGATGCGAATGCGGGCAAGATCCTGCTGCTGAGCAAGCGGACCCATCCGCCGATGCTCTACGAACTCCCGCTCAAGCCAGCGGGGAAGAAAGAACAAACGGCGCGCAAGATCGGCCAGCTCTCCAAGGAACTGCCGATGGGATTCCCACCCATCCCCTACGGCACCCAGCCGACGAGCATGGACATCTCCGCGGACGGGACGATGGCGACGGTTTTGACCTATGCGGGGGTCTTCCTGTTCCCCCGCGGCAAGGGTGAATCCTGGGCCACGGCCTTCGCCCGCGATCCGCAGGTGCTGGATTCGCACCGGGCGCGGCAGGCGGAGGCGATCGCCTTTTCCCGCGACGGCACGGTGATCCGGGTGGCCTCCGAGGGGGTCAAACCGCCGCTGATGCGCTACCGCCGGGTGGAGGAGAAGCCCTGATGCGGTTCGCGGCCCTTGCCGGGCGGGGAGATCGCGGCTAGGCAAGGCCCATGGCCCGCCGATCCTTCAGCCTCATGCTTGCCTGGCGCTACCTCAACCCGCGCCGGGCGATGCTTTCCGCCGTCACGCTGATCTCGGTCACGGGCGTGCTGCTGGGCGTGCTGGTGCTGGTGGTGGTGATGTCGGTCTATGCCGGCCTGGAGCGCACGGTGAAGAAGCGCTTGCTCGGTTTCACGCCGCATATCCGGCTGGAGTACGTGCCGTTCGGCGGCTTCCGCGAACCGATCGGCGAATGGCGCGAGATTGCCGCGAAGATGGCGCAAACCCAAGGCGTGCAGTCGGCGACGGCCTTCGTGCAGGACTACGTGCTGATGGTGGATGAGGAAGCACGGAAGCGCCCGGTGATGTTCCGCGCAGTGGATACGGACGATGCTTCGCAGGTCCAGGGCATCACGAAGATGCTCGATTCCGACTACCCCGGGAGCACGGCCGACATGGGCTTGGACAACCGGATCGTGGTGTCATCGGTGGTCGCGAAGCAGTTCCAATTGGAGATCGGGGACAAGATGAAGTTCCTCTCCGCAAAAAACCTCGACGAGGTGGAGCGTATCGATCGCCTGGCAAACGAACCGCCGGCGCGGGAAAAGTATGCGGCGCAACTGCAGTCCACTCGGGAGCTTCTCAAGACCTCCTTCGAAGCACGCGGGGACAAGCTCTTCCTGGGCGGTGACAAGCTTTACCCGCTGGTGGGCCCCCTGAACGACGTCTATCAGGATGCCAACGGCATCCGCGATCAAGAACGCGAGATCGTCGAGCGCTTCCTTTTCCTGATCGAAGGGGAGCCGGTGGAGGACGGGTCGCTGCTGGAGAAATCGGTGCCGGAAGAGGCGGCCAAGATCCTGGCGGAACTCGACACGACGGATGTCGAGAAGATGAACGCGGAGAACGACAAGAGCTTGCGCGAGATCATCCTGCCGAAGGAAGCCACCGTGATCGGCGTGTATCAGGCCTCGCAGATGGCGCTGACGCCGGATGTCTTCATGCCGCTTCCGCTGGCCCAGGAATTGACCGGGCTGGAGGACGCGGTGCAGGGCATCGCCGTGCGGCTGAATGATCCGTATCAAGCGGACCTCGTGGCACAGGAGTTCGCAACGGCGCTTCCGAAAGGCTGGCAGCTGGTGACCTGGATCGAGGAGCTGGGTGAATTCTCGCGGCTGATCAACCAACAGCGCGGGATGATGTATTTCGTGTTGTCCTTCATCATCGTGATCTCGGCGTTCTCGATGATGGCGGTGATGTTCACCGTGACGATCCAGAAGCGGCGCGAGATCGGGGTGATGAAGGCTCTGGGCGCCGCGCCGGGACAGATCGTGAAGGTGTTCGTGTATCAGGGGATGATTCTCGGGTTCATGGGTTCGGTGCTGGGAGTCGGGCTGGGCGTGCTCATCGTGCGTCTGCGCGAGCCCTTGCAGGCCGGGCTCAGAACGATCGGATTCGATCCTTTCTCCCGGTCGTTTCTCGGAGTGGATAGCCTTCCCGCCCACGAGAACCCCGTGGAGATCACCATCATCGCGATCTCGGCATTCGTCCTCTGCACCCTGGCCGCCTTCGTGCCGGCGTTTTCGGCGGCGCGGAGCGATGCCGCGAAGTCGCTGCGGAACCTCTAACCGGGAGAAATCCGGCATCCTTTTATAGTCGCGGAACGACGTTGCATTGTCTGGAATGGCAGCGTCGTGAAGGAAATATGGGACTTAGCCACGAGCGGGCCGATGCTGCCGATGACCATCCTGCTGGTCCCGGTCGGCATTTACTGGCTGCTGAGCATCGTCGGCGCGGTGGATCACGACATCCTGGGCTTGGATCTGGACGGTGTGGACGGGCACGACGCCCATGACGGGCATCCTTTTTCCGAGTTCATGCACGGGGCGCTGCGCATCCTGAACGCGCAGGGCGTGCCGGTGATGATGGTGCTTTCGATCCTGATTGCCTATCTCTGGGGCTGCTCGATGCTGGGTAATCTCTGGTTTAACAAGGGATTCAGCGGGGGCATGGGCTTCTTCGTTTCGCTCGGGGGTTTGGCTGCCGCGGTGGTTTTGACCCGCCTGACGATCACTCCGCTCAAGCCGCTTTTCCGCTTGATGCAAGACGATCCGGAGGCGGCGAAACCGGTGCTCGGCCGCAGCGGGATCGTCCGGACGGCCTTCGTGAACGAGCGCGAGGGCCAGGTGGAAGTGGAGAACGCCGGCGCGCCCCTGCTTCTCAATGCCCGCGTGGCCGTCGGCTCCCCTCCCCTGCCCCGCGGCACCGCCGTCCTTGTCATCAGCTACGACGAACCGACCGGGATCTACATCGTCCGCTCCCTTTCCGAAACCTCCTGATACACCCGACTCATGAACACGTCCATCCATCCCCTCCTGGCATTAACTGCCGAGCCTGCGGTCATCGCGATGATGATCGGTCTCGTTCTCGCCGTCGTGATCGGCGGCAGCGTGCTATTCTCGATGTTCTACCGCAAGGCCCAGCGCGGCCAGGCGCTGATCAAGACCGGCGTGCGCGGGACCAAGGTTTCCTTCAACGGCTTCACCGTGATCCCGGTGCTGGAGCGCCTGGAAACCATGGACATCTCGCTGAAGCGCGTGGAGATCGACCGGACCGCGAAGAACGGTCTGATCTGCAAGGACAACATGCGCGCGGACATCAAGGTGGCCTTCTTCGTGCGGGTGAACCAGACCGACGAGGACGTGCTGCGTGTGGCGCAATCGGTGGGTTGCGACCGCGCCTCGAACACCGAGGAGATCCGCTCGCTCTTCGACGCGAAATTCTCCGAAGCGCTGAAGACGGTGGGCAAGCGCTTCGACTTCACGGAGCTGTATGAAGAGCGCGAGACCTTCCGCGACGAAATCATCAAGATCATCGGCACGAACTTGAACGGCTTCGTCCTTGATGACGCCGCGATCGACTATCTGGAGCAGACGCCGATCGAAGCACTGGATCCTGACAACATCCTGGACGCGCAGGGCATCAAGAAGATCACCGAATTGACCGCGACGCAGGCGAAGCTCGCGAACCACATCCAGCGCGACAAGGAGAAGGTCATCAAGCAGCAGGACGTGGAAGCCCGCGAGGCGATCCTCGAGCTGGAGCGCCAGCTTTCCGAGACGGAGGCCAAGCAGAAGCGCGAGGTCGAGAGCGTCCGTGCCCGCGAGGAAGCGGAGACCCAGAAGGTCCGCGAGGAAGAACGCCAGAAGGCCGAGCGAGCCCGCATCGCGGCGCAAGAAGAGATCGACGTCGCGACGCAGAACAAGGATCGTCAGGTCCTCGTCGCCCAGCGCAACAAGGAGCGCACCGACGTGGTCGAGGTGGAGCGCGTGAAGCGCGACCAGGAACTCGAATCGATCGAGCGCGAACGGGTCACCCAGCTCAAGGCGATCGAGAAAGAGAAGGCGGTGGAGGTGGAGAAGAAGCTCATCCAGGACGTCATCAAGGAACGTGTCGCGGTCGAGAAGCTCGTGGTCGTCGAGCAGGAGCGCATCAAGGATACGGAAGCCTTTGCCGGCGCGGATCGCCAGAAGCAGGTCAAGGTCACGCTGGCGGAGGCCGCCGCGCAGGAGGATGTGATCCGCAAGATCAAGGAAGCCGAAGCCGAGCAGGAGGCCGCAAAGCTGCGCGCCGATCAGGAACTCTACGAGCGGGTCAAGGCCGCGGAGGCTTCGAAGAAATCCGCCGAACTGAAGGCCGAGGAAGTCGTGATCTCCGCGGAAGCCGAACAGGCTGCCAGCGAGAAGCAGTCGCTCGCCAAGAAGATGCTGGCGGAAGCCACCGCGAAGGAAGCCGCCGCCACCGGGCTCGGCGAGGTCGAAGTGATGCTTGCGAAGGCCGACGCCACGCAGAAGCAGGGCACGGCCGATGCGGAAGTGAACCGCTTGAAATTCGAAGCCGAAGCCGAGGGCATCAACAAGAAGGCCGAGGCGATGAAGCTGCTCGAAGCCGCGGGCCAGTCGCACGAGGAATTCAAGCTGCGCCTGGAGAAGGAGAAGGCGGTGGATCTCGCCGGCATCCACATCCAGAAGGACATCGCGGAGGCGCAGGCCAAGGTGATGGGCGAAGCGATGAAGTCCGCGAAGATCGAGATCATCGGCGGCGAAGGGAAGTTCTTCGACCAGATCGCGGGAGCCATTTCCCGCGGGAAGTCGGTGGACCGCATGGTGGAGCACAGCGCGGTGCTGGGCGACATGAAGGAGACGTTCTTCAACGGCGACCCGGAGTATTTCAAAGTGCAACTCCGCGAGTGGGCCGGGCAATTCGGCGTTACCACGGAAGACGTGAAGAACCTCAGCGTGGGAGCCATCCTCGGCAAGCTGCTGGTGGATGCCACCGGCGAGGATCGCAGGAAGCTGCTGTCCTTCCTCGGCACCGCGGATCGCTTCGGCCTGGCGGATGAGAAGGCTGTGAAGGTGTTGAAATAAACGCGAAAGGGAAGGTCGGCGCTCGAACTGAGAAGATTCGCTCTCGGTTCGGGCGCATCGACAACTCGGACCAAGATTTAACCGCTAAATTACGCGAAAGGCCGCGAAATTTAAAAGGCATGAAAAGGCATCCAGATCTGAGCAACCTTCGCGGCTCTTTTCCTTTTTGGATTTCGCAGCCCTTCGCGCCTTTTAGCGGAAAAAGCCAATGTGCGAAGCCATGAGCGATCTTCTCTACAAGCAAGAATGCTACGAGGTGATGGGGGCGTGCTTCGAGGTTTACAAGGAGATGGGCGCCGGATTCGTCGAACCGATCTACCATGAGTGTCTCGAACGCGAGATGAACTTGAGGCGGATCCCCTTCGTTCACCACGCCGGCCTCGCTCTCGCTTATAAGGGAGAGCCTCTCAAGCAAACCTACCAGGCCGACTTCGTTACTCATTCGAAGATCGTTCTCGAAGTGAAAGCTCTCAAGCGTCTCGAAGATAGCCACCGTGTCCAACTATTGAATTACCTCAAGGCGACCGGCTTCCAGCTAGGCTTGCTCGTGAACTACGGCCGCCTCGGGGGCCTTGAATGGGAGCGAATCATCCTGTCTGAGTGGGTCGCTAACCAAAACAGAATTCCCGATCTCGCCTGAGTTTCGCTGCTTCCAAATTTCGTGCCTTTTTTGCGTCCTTTCGCGGTTGAAATCAAATGCCTGAAGAACCCCCAAAGCCAGACCAACTGGAAGGTGGCGCGTATGAGGTCA
>CBFGPU010000105.1:0-7346 GCA_965650715.1 uncultured Haloferula sp.
CCCCCGACGGCACCGGTTCCGGTTCCGGCACGATCGTGGATTGGGCGTTCAACGACACACCGGGCGAAAGCATCCAGGCCGGCGTCGTTCCGGAGCCATCCGGCGCGGTCCTGCTTACGGCCGCTTTCGGCCTCCTCGCCGCACGACGCCGCCGGCTTTGAGGAGAAAAGCTTTCCCGGATCGGCTGCGTGTGTCCGCTCAGATATCCGTGCTCCAGTCGTCCTCGTGGGTTACGCCGCCTTTGGTGTAGGTCCAAGCGATCCTCTGATAGGTGAAGGAAATCTCCTGCAGGTCTCCGGCGCGGTCCGCGGAGAGATCCCGCGTGTTCGGCTTCCAATCGCGAATCGAGGATACGGAGGCGTTCGTCAGGGTGATCGTGTAATACTTTTCCTGTGCGCCGGTCTGCGGATTCTTGCGGTAGAAGTCGAGAGTCACCTGGGTGTTCTCGTTGTTTGTCAAAAGCTTGTGGAGCAACGGGGTGGATTTGTCGATCGGCTTCACGATCGTGAGCGGCTTGTGCTGCCGCCTTCCGGTGGGCAAACCGCTGGCCGCGTCGCGCGGAGAAACGATCTCGTGTTGGAAGGCCAGCGCCTCGATCGTGCCATCCGGGCCCTCGCCCTGAATGGCACCGGTGGACTGCCCCGCGACCGTCATGCGGATCGGATCGGCGGCCTTGGCGGCTTGGAAGGCCAGCAGGCAGCCGGCCGCGAAAGTGAGGAGGAGCTTCATGGGTGGAGGAGCAGCGTGGAGTTCAGGGATTGGAAGTGACGCGGGCACGGACGAAGAAGAAATCCCGCTGGATGGCGGCCGGAAGGTCACGGGTGATCAAGGACCGGGCCGCAACGCTGATGTTGTCCTCGATCAGTTCCGGCCCGGTGGAAAGGGTGGTGCTGTGCCAAAGCGAGTAGGTGCGGCCGGGAACTCCCTCCCAGGTCAGGCGCATCACGCCGGGCGTGGCGGAGGTGACGCTCTCGAACTCGAAGCGCGAGGCAGGGTTGCCCGGTGCCGTACCCGCTTCGTATTCGGCAAGGTTGGATTGGCCGTCCCCATCCGCGTCGAAGGAACCATTGGCGAACAGCGGGTTCAGATCGTTGGAAATCTCCCAGACATCGGGCATGCCGTCGTTGTCATCGTCCGGATCGGCGTTGTTGCCGATTCGGTCGCCATCGGTGTCGAGCGATTCCGCCGGATCCCCCGGAAAGGGATCCTCGCCATCCGGCACGCCGTCCTGATCGGAATCCGGAGCCCCCCCGGAGGCGACCCCAAGTGGATCGGTGGGGTTTTCGAAGGGGTTCATTGAGTTGCTCGCACCGGCATAACGGGCGGGCGAATGTTCCTCTCCCTCAGGCCAAGCATAGGAATCGGGCGCGCTGCGTAGCGCAATCGCGACGGGCAAGCCTTGCACGCTGGTGCCGCCGGTGAGTTCCACCTCCCATTTCACCCGCGACGGTGGAACGAAGCTGCGGTCGCTTGGTGCCGCGGGCACCGAGAACACCGCGACACCCGCTGGCGAAAGTCCCAACAGGAGACTGCCGCCGGACTGCCTCGCGTAGCCATCCACCATCAGACGCTCGCCCGCAAACAAGGGCGATGCCATGGCAAGGATGACGAAGGTCGGGATCCTGAAGGGAGGGTTCATGGATACGCTCGCCCCTCGATACTACGGAAATCTTAACCGCGGCAAGCGCAAAGGCTTCTCCACTTGGAGCCGGTCAATGCCCCGACCCCGAAGGGATCCCAGCGAGCCCCATTCCTGGAAAGCTCTAGCGACCCCGCTCCACCAAATCCGCGTGCTCCGGATGCCTCTCCAGCCACGCCACCGCATAGCTGCACACCGGCCGCACCTTCAATCCACGCTCGCGCACGATCTCCATCACTCCCGCCATCAAGCGGCCCGCCGCCCCGCGGCCGCGCAAGGCCGGATCCGCCTCCACATGGGGAAGGATCAGGACATCGCCGCTCACATGGTAGTCGGCGAAAGCGAGTTTCCCTTCCTCGACCAGTTCGAAGCGCTGTCGGGATGGATTGTCGGTCACGGGATTCATGATCCGGAAGATCGCATTCCCCCGCCGCACCGCACCAGACGATTCACCGCTCGCCACCCGCGCCCGCAGCGCGCAAGGTCGCCGCACGTGAGCACCTTCCAAGAACTCGGCATCCCTGCCGACCTCATCCGCGGCCTCGAGGAACTCGGCATCGTCACCCCTACCGAAGTCCAGGAGAAGGCCATCCCCTATCTTCTGGAAAACGGCGGCGACCTCATCGCCCAGGCTCAGACCGGCACCGGCAAAACCGCCGCCTTCGGCCTGCCCCTGCTCACCAAGATCGATCCGAAGTCAAAGGAGATCCAAGGCCTCGTCGTCGCCCCCACACGCGAACTCGCCAAGCAGATCGGCAAGCAGCTCTTCCGCTATACGAAGTACTCCGCGAAGATCTTCGTCGAGGTCGTCAGCGGCGGCGACAAGATGGACCGCCAGATCGCCGCGCTCCAGCGTCCCACCCACATCGTCGTCGCCACCCCCGGCCGGCTCGTCGAACTGCTCAACCAGAAGGCGCTTTCACTCGCCGCGGTGAAACACCTCGTGCTCGATGAGGCCGACGAAATGCTCAGCATGGGCTTCAAGAAGGAACTCGCCACGATCATCGGCTGCACCCGCCAGCGCCGCAGCACCTGGCTTTTCTCCGCCACCTTCCCGGATGCCATCCAACTCCTCATCAAGGACTGCATGTCCGCCAAGCCGCACACGCTGACCATCGACCGCAGCCATGTCGTCAACCGCGACATCGACCACCGTTTCGCCGTCTGCGCTCGCGACGAAAAAATGGAGTTCATCGCCGGCTTCCTCAGGCGCCGCGAGGAGGACCGCGGGCTCATCTTCTGCCGCACCAAGGCTGGTGCCATCACCCTCGGCAAGCTCCTCGCCAAGGAAGGCTTCCCCGTCGACGTCCTGCAGGGCGATCTCACCCAGCCCGAACGCGACAAGGTCATGCGATCCTTCAAAAAAGGCCGCTTCCGCGTGCTCATCGCCACCGACGTCGCCGCCCGCGGCATCGATGTCGACAACCTCGCCTTCGTGATCCACCACCAGCCGCCGGAGCAGCTCGAATACTACACCCACCGTAGCGGTCGCACCGCCCGCGCGGGCAAGAAGGGTATCTCCATCACCCTCATCGAGCCCCGCGAGCGCGCCAAGATCGCCCGCATCGCGAGCGAACTCGGCGTGAACTTCAGCGAGATTTAGCCTGCCTCAGCGCCCACGCCGACGACGCAGGACCATCAGCCCCGCAAGCCCGGCCAACGCCGCGGCTCCGGGCTCCGGCACGCTGGAAATCTGCAGATTGTCGATCCCGCCAATCGAGGTGGCACCGAAGCCCAAATAACCGCTGGTCGCGCTCAACTGCCCGATCGTGATCGTGTCGAGAAGCGTTCCCCCCTGGTAGTAGGAAATCACGCTGCCATTCGATCCGAAGGCCGAACCCGTGCCCGCGGTGTCGGACAGCACGATCCGGTAATCGGTGAAGACATTGAAGCCGATATTCGTTCCGGAAACACCTGTGGTACCGGAGCCGTGATCGAAATACTCCGTCCCGCCGTTCGCACGGAACAGGATCCCGAACTCCCCGGTCGTCACGAAGTTGTCCTGCGCAAGCTGCCCGATATTGAAGCTGACCCAGTTCGTGGCGTCGCCGCTGACTCCATCGCTCACGATCCCGTCGAAGGTGATCTCAAGCGGCCCCGAAACGGTCGCGAAGTCATAGTTGATCCGCGCCCCGCCGCCGAAGGCGAGAAGCAGGGCGTTGGAGTTGCCCGGAAAAGTCGTTGAATTCCCCACCTGCTCCTGGCTTCCCGTACCCGCGAAGCGCTCGGTGTAGGTCAGGGTGGACAACGTCCCCCCCTGCCGTCCCGGGCTGTCATACTGGTAGTTCGGATCGTTGATATTGGCATCAACCGTGAAGTTGTCCGTGAAGAGCACCGCTCCCGGGCAGGGGGCAAACAGGGATGCAAGCAACAGGCAGGATACGAAAGGGCGGGGAATCATAGGAGGTGATAGATTGGCGGGAGCTTCCGCCGGAGAGCCCGCCAGCTCCAGATCAATGCATTCCCGGATTCTGCCAAAGTTCGCTCCACGCGCGAAACGTTGCGGCGCCCCGCGAGGGACGCCGCAACGGACCGGCGGAATCAAAGCGCCACGCACACCGCCTTCGTTTCCGTATAGAGCTCGAGCGCCTCGTGACCCATCTCACGCCCCCACCCGGACTGCTTGTAACCGCCGAAGGGCAGCGAAGCATCGAAGATATTGTGGCAATTCACCCACACCGTCCCGGCGCGTAGCAAGGCAGCGGTGCGATGCGCCTTGCTGATGTCCCTCGTCCACACGCTCGCGGCCAACCCGTAGTCCGAGTTGTTCGCCTGCTGCACCACTTTCTCGATGTCGTCGAAGGGCTCCGCGACCACCACCGGGCCGAAGATCTCCTCGCGCACTATTTTCATTTGGGAAGTGGCACCGGTGAAAACCGTCGGAGCCACGAAGTAACCGCGATCCCCGACCCGCTTGCCACCGGCGACCGCCTTCGCGCCCTCCTTCCGGCCGGACTCGAGATAGCCGGTGACCCGCTTCAATTGCTCTTCGGAAACCAGCGGACCCATCTCGGTTTCGGGATCCACTCCGGCTCCCAGCTTGATGCTCCTCGCCCGGTCCGAAACCCCTTCCACCACGCGGTCGAAGATGCCCTTCTGCACATACAGCCGCGACCCGGCACAGCAGCATTGGCCGTGGTTGAAGAAGATCGCGTTCGCCGCGCCCTGGATCGCCGCATCCACGTCCGCGACATCCTTGAACACGATCGTCGGCGATTTCCCGCCCAGCTCCAGCGTGACCTTCTTCAAGTTCCCCGCGGCGGCGCGGACGATGATCTTCCCGACCTCCGTCGATCCGGTGAAGGCGATCTTGTCCACCCCGTCGTGCCCGGCAAGCGCGGCACCCGCGGTTTCACCAAAGCCCGTCACCACGTTCAACACGCCCTCGGGAAGCCCCGCCTCCAGCGCCAGCTCCGCCAGCCGGATCGCCGAAAGCGGCGTCTGCTCGGCGGGCTTCAGCACCACCGTGTTCCCCGTCGCCAGCGCCGGCCCCAGCTTCCACGCCGCCATCAGCAGCGGAAAATTCCACGGAATGATCTGCCCCACCACTCCGATCGGCTCCCGCAACGTATAGGCATGGAACGCGGCTCCCGGCGCATACGGCACGCTGATCGGGATCGTGCTCCCCTCGACCTTCGTCGCCCAACCCGCCATGTAGTGGAAGAGGTCCGCCGCCAAGGGCACGTCCGCCGCCTTCGCCACCGCCAGCGGCTTGCCGTTGTCGAGCGACTCCAGCTCCGCGAGTTCGTCGAGATTCTCCAGAATCAGGTCGCCGATCTTCCAAATGATCCGCCCCCGCTCGGAGGCCGTCATCCTGCGCCACGGCCCTTGGTCGAATGCCCGGCGCGCTGCCGCCACCGCGAGATTGATATCCTCCGCATCGCCCTCCGCCGCATGGGCCAGGACATCGCCGGTGGATGGATCGTAGCTTTCAAAGGTCTTTCCGCTCGCGGCTTTCTGCCAATCGCCGCCGATCAGCAGCTTCTTGGGCTTCGCAAGGAAAGCTTGGGTTTTCTTGGAGACGCGGCTTGCCGGCGCGTCCTTGAGTTTGAGTGACATGGTTTTGCGAGGTTGAGGTTCATCATCATGGTGCGGAATCAAAGCTGGTTCCCATCAACCCACGCAGTACGCCCGATGCCCGCAAACTCCACCGGATTTTCCGAATTTCCCGCCACCCTCCGCGGAGCGCAGACCGTTTTGGAAATTAGAATTTAGAACTTAGAATTTCCCCGCCCGCTCCAGCCACTCCAAGCGCCTCCGCAGCTTCTCCTCCCGCTCCTCGCTCAAGGCGGGGTACAACACCGGATACCAAGCCGTCATCACCGCCGCCCGCCCCACCATCGCGTGCCGCATCCCCTCCTCGTCGATGCTCCCTCCCTCCGCCCGGTACGCCTCCAGCACCGCATCCGCCGTCGCGTGATCCTCCTCCAGCACCCGCGCATTCCAAATCACCGACGCCAGATCCCATTCCACCGGGCCTCGGAAGGTATCCTCCCAATCCGTCCACAGCAGCCCGATCGTCGTGTTCATCAAATTCCCCAGGTGCGCATCCCCGTGCAGCGCCTGAAACGGCAAACCCGCCAGCCCCGCGATCGATTCCGCCAGCCGCTCCCGCAACAACCCGATCGTCGCCGCCGGAAACAAGCCCCGCTCCTCCAGCGCCTCTAACAGATCCACGCTCTCGTGCAAAATCGCCAGCTCCGGCAAGGGCTCCGCGAACCCCCGCAGCACCTCGTGGCACCGCCACAAGGTCCGCCCCACCGCCTCCGCCGCCGGCTCCTCCTCCACCCGCTCCACATACCTCCAGAAATTGATCGGATACCCCGAGTGCTCGTGCGGCCCCGGCGGAATCCCCGCGTGCATCGGGATCACCGGTGCCCCTGCCCGCGCCAGATGCTGCGCCACCGCATTCTCCCGCGCGAACCAAGCCGTCCCCTGCCGCGGCCCCTCCAGATCCTGCACCACCCGCGCCACCAGCGTCTCCGATAAACGTAGTACCAAGGTATTCCCGTCCTGCAAAACCTCGCACCGGTCCACCGCCACCCCATACGCCTCCGCCGTCCCCATCGCCGCCCGCACCGGTAAATCGGAATCCCTCAACATCTCCCCCCGAAGACACCCGAACCCCACCTCTCCTTCAATCCGAAATCCCCCTCTCCCTCCTTCGAGGTTCAATGTTCCTCTCCTCCCCTCCCCGGCGCAGCCGCAGACCGATTGATGATTCGAAGATCAGTGATTAGTGATTCTGACTTCAAAGTCTCCGCGTTCCCTCCGCGACCTCTGCGCCTCCGCGATTCGATCCCTCCGAATCCGCACTCCGCTCGATGATTGGAACATGGATGATTACCGCGTCAAAAACTCCACCCCATCCAACCAAACCTCCGGCAACACCGCCCCCCTCGACGCCAAACTGATCCCCCACACCACCGGCGGCGTCCCGCTCGCCTCCAGCGGGATTTCGAAGACCTGCCACCCCGTCCCCAACGCCGGAAGCTGCACCGTGGCCGAACTCGCCGCCCCTCCCCCCGCCGCCTCCCCGTTCACCGCAAGCAGCACCTGATCCGCCGCCACCGACGATCCCGCCCGCACCGCAAACCGCATCACCCCGTTCTCCGGCCGCGTGAACCCCGGATACTGCGAAAACGTCACCCCCGCGAAAGTCCCCAGCCCTGAAATCCTCAGGCTCGCCGGCCCGTGGTCAGCCACC
>CBFGPU010000106.1:0-7217 GCA_965650715.1 uncultured Haloferula sp.
GACGACCGTCGCAAGCGCCGCGAGGATTTTGTCGGCGGCGAGGTGGAGACGGAACAAAAGGAAGCCTTCCATCCTTGGTTCGAGAGCGAATCTTCCGATGACGAGACCCGCCAGCTGTTGGAAGCCGGACTCAAGGAGCTGCCGCCGAAATTCGCCGAGGTGGTGGTCATGAAGGTGTGGGGCGAGCGCACTTTTGCGGAGATCGGCGAAGCCCTTGAAATTTCTCCAAACACCGCGGCCTCGCGGTATCGCTATGGACTTGAAGCCTTGAAGAAAAAACTCTCTTCGGCCCGCCGCAAAGGCGATCTCTCGATTTGATGGACACGATTTCCGACCAGACCGCATGGACTCCGAATTCCAGGAACTTGAGAACGAGCTGAAGGGCCTCCGCCCGGCGGCTCCGGACGCCGCTTGCCTCGACCGTCTGCTCGCGGCGGTAGAAGGGCGCTTGCAGGTCTCGGAGCTGTCCACCTCCGGGATCGAAAGCCGGCTGGCGGCGATGCAGCCTGCGGCGATGTCCCCGGTGCTGCTCGACAAGATGTTGGAAACCGTGACGCGCGTGCCTTTTCCGGTCAGCGACAAGGTGGTGCTCTTCCCCGGTGCCGCGAAGCCCGCGGCGAAGTCCGCTTCCCGCCGTCCCTGGTATGCGGCTGCTGCCGCGGTCGCGGTGGCTGGTGCGTTCACCGCGATGATGGTGGACAAGAGTCCGGTCACGAGCCCGGTCTCCGGCCCGGTGGCGAAAGACTTCACCCCGCTTCCCAAGATCCGCAACAACGTCAGCGAAAACGGAATCGTGTCCGCTTCCACCGGCTTGCAGGATGCGACCGATCAGGGCGTGCGCTGGACCAGGGATGGCAAGCCCATGCGCATGGTCCGCGTGGAATACAAGGACCGCATGAAGGTGCTCAACAACGAGGGCAAGGTGATCGAAGTCGAGGTGCCACGTTTCGAATATCTCTTCGTCCCCGAAAAAATCGACTGATGGCGAGACAAAAAGGCTGATCTACTACGCTTCTAGTATATTAACGCCAATCAAGAATGAACCAACGTTTCACATACGGATTCGCAACCTTGCTGGGTCTGGTTTCGCCCGCCCTGGCCATCGAGCCGCCGCGGACGATCGCCCCGGTGCCGCCGCGGGTGGTGGCGGAAGATCAGGACGCGACCGAAACCGCCCCGCCGGTGGAAGTCCCGCGCACCGACGAGGTGGCCCCGCCGGTCGAAATTTCCCGGCCTTATCTCGGGATCGGCGGCGCGGCCGTGCCCGACCTGCTCTCCGAGCACCTGAAGCTCGCCGAGGGCGAAGGCGTGGTGGTCCGCACCTTGGATCCCGATGGGCCTGCCGTTGCGGCGGGTCTCGCGCAGAACGATATCGTTACCAAGATCGCGAGCAGGCCGGTGGGTTCCCACGAGGGGCTCCGCGAGGCGATCTCCGGTAGCAAGCCGGGCGACGAGGTCGAGGTGGAGTACATCCATCGCGGGGAATCCCGCACCACGAAACTGGCGCTCGGCAAGGCCCCGACTCATCAAGGGCAGATCGCCGGCGGCGATGTGCGCCCGCTCGACCGGCTGATGCTGGACGGCATGCCGCAGGATCAGGCCCGCCGCATCCGCGAGGCAATCGAGCAGAACATGCGGATGTTCGAGGACGATCAGGACAATGAGCTGATGGACCCCGGTCTCGCGATCGGCCGCGGCATGCACCAGCGCATGCAGCAAATGTTGCAGGGAATGGAGATGCAGATCCCCGACATGAACGAAACTCAGCCCGGTATCAACATCGGAGGGTCCAGCTCGAGCTCGATCCGCATGCTCGACGAGAACGGCAGCGTGGAGATCAAGTCCAAGGACGGGGACAAGCAAGTCCGCGTCTTCGGCAAGGACGGTAAGGTCCAATGGGAAGGTCCCTACAACACCGACAAGGACAAGGAAGCCGTGCCGCAGGATATCCGCGAGCGCATCGACAGCCTGAAGATCGACATGGATTTCAAAGGCAACGGCATTCGGTTGCAAATGAGCCCGCGCGACGGACGCTGAAAGGCGAAGCTGATTCCAAGGAGGCGAAACGCCCGTTCCGGTGATCTGCCGGGCCGGGCGTTTTCGTTATGCGGTTTCAAGGCGGCGGAGCGGCTTGTCTCCAGTGCTCCAGCCGCTCCTTGATCCGCTTCTCGAGGCCGTTCTCACCCGGGTGGTAATAGACCCGGCCCTCCGGCAAATAGGCCTGGGGGACATAGCCGCCCTCGTAGTCGTGCGAGTAGAGATAGCGCATCTTCTCCTCATCGGTGCCGCTGGCAGCGGCGAGCTTCTTGCGGGTCTTGGTGCGCAGGTGCTCGGGGACGGCGAGGGTGCGGCCTTTTTCGACATCGGCCATGGCTGCGCCGAGCGCCGCGTAAGCCGTGTTCGATTTCGGAGCGGTGGCCAGATAGACGGTGGCGTGGGCGAGGGGAATGCGTCCTTCCGGCATGCCGACGAATTCATAGGCCTGCTGCGCCGCCATCGCCACGCGCAGGGCATTCGAATCGGCCAATCCGATGTCCTCGCTGGCGGAGATCACGAGCCGGCGCGCGATGAAGCGCGGATCTTCGCCCGCCTGGAGCATCTTCGCCAGCCAGTAGAGCGCGGCATCCGGGTCGGAGCCGCGGATCGATTTGATGAAGGCGGAAGCGGTGTCGTAGTGGGCGTCGCCATCCGCGTCATAAACAATGGCCTTGCGCTGGATCGATTCTTCCGCGACGGCCAGCGTGAGATGAATCGCCCCATCCGCATCGGGCGGCGTGGTGAGGACCGCCAGTTCGAGTGAAGTAAGCGCCTTGCGCACGTCGCCATCGGACATCACCGCCAGGTGCCTGATCGCTTCCTCGTCCGCTGCAATTTTCATGCCCCCGAAACCCCGCTCTTCGTCCGCCAGGGCGCGCTGGAGGACGGGCAGAAGATCTTCCGTCGCAACCGGCTCAAGCTGGAAGATCTGCGAGCGGGAAACGAGCGGCGAATTGACGTAGAAGTAGGGGTTGTGCGTCGTCGCGCCGATGAAGCGGACGGTGCCGCGCTCGATGTGAGGCAGCAGGACGTCCTGCTGGGCCTTGTTGAAGCGGTGGATTTCGTCGATGAAGAGGATCGTGGTTTCGTTCCTCAGGTCGCGCCACGTTTTGGCCTGATCGATCTTGGCCCGGATCTCGGCGACATTCGACTCCACGCCGTTGAGGGCCTCGAACCGGGAGCCGGTGCTGCGCGCGATCACGCTGGCCAGCGTGGTTTTGCCGGTGCCCGGCGGACCGTAGAAAATCAGCGAGGTGAAGCGGTCCGCCTCGATTGCCCGGCGCAGCAGCTTGCCTTCGCCCAGAATGTGTTGCTGGCCCGCGATTTCATCCAGCGTGCGCGGCCTCATCCGCGACGCCAGCGGCTCGTCGTCGCGGCGGGGTTCGCCGGAGGAGCGGATATCGAAGAGATCGGGCACCGGGGGAGTTTAGGCCGGGCGTCCCCTGTGCCAAGTGGAACTGAGGGCGGCTGACAACCCGGGCACTCGCGGGGGTGGACAAGGCCCTGCCGCTCCGCTTGCATCCCCGCCGATGGAATCGCTCAACCACCTGCTCGAAAACAACCGCCTTTGGGCGCAGGCCCAAGTGGCGGAGGACCCCGAGTTCTTTGCCCGGCTTGCCCGGCAGCAAAGCCCTGAGTATCTGTGGATCGGCTGTTCGGACAGCCGTGTGCCCGCGAACCAGATCACCGGTCTTGCCCCCGGGGAGGTTTTCGTCCACCGCAACGTGGCAAACGTGGTGGTGCAGACGGACTTCAACCTGCTGTCGGTGCTCCAGTTTGCCGTGGACGTCTTGAAAGTGAAGCATGTCCTCGTAGTCGGGCATTACGGCTGCGGGGGGGTCCGCGCCGCCCTTGAAAACCAGCGGCACGGAGTCGTGGACAACTGGCTCCGCCACATCCGCAACACCGCCCGGAGAAACGAGTCCGAACTCACCGGCCTTGACCACGAGTCGGCGGTTGACCGGCTTTGCGAGCTGAACGTCCTCAATAATGCGGAGAACGTGGCGCGCACCACGATTATCGAAGATGCCTGGGAACGCGGTCAAAACGTCCAGATCCACAGTTGGATCTACCGTCTCGATAGCGGCCGGATCAGTGTGCTGAACGATCCGATCCGGCCTGAGTGAAAGAACGAGGGCCGGGAGATCGCTCTCCCGGCCCCGGCCCGATGGTTTGCCCGAGAAATTCGATCAAGGTGCTTCCTCGGCGATCTGCACGTCGAGGAAACCCTTCGGTCCTCGGGGCGTGCCGCCGCCGATGTTCCCGCTCAAGCGGAAGCTGTGGTAGGTCCATCCTGCGTCGAGGGCGGGCATGCCGGTGGCGCTGGCCGCGATCTCGGTGACGGCTTGGTCGAAGGCGGTGAGGTTGTTGCTGCCGCGAACGGTGTAGACCACCTTGTCGATCGTCGCATCCGCTGCAGGTCCGGGCAAGTTGTCGAAGACCGCCCCGTCACGAACCGGCAGGGTGATAACCAGCGCTTGGTTGCCTGAAACCGTTTCGATACGGGCACGCACCTTGCCGCTGTCGCCGCCCGCGGCGGGATTGCCGTTCAGGGCGAACTCCTGAAGGTTGGAAAGCCCGTCATCATCGGGGTCGGCGGTCTTGGTCTTGTCGGCGGGATCGGTGATGGAGGTGAAGCTGTCAATCCAATCGAAGAACGGATCGGCGGGAGTCACGCGGATCGAGCCCGTGCCCGTGATGAGCGCCGGGTGAGTCGCATTGCTATAGACACCGGCTCCCTGCGGGATTCCGTCGATCAGGAACTCGGCAACGGTGTCCTCCTGGCCGTGCGGCAGATTCAGCACGCCGCCCGTGGCGATGGCCACGTTCGCGGAATCGCTCAACGATGCCGTTGCAAGGCTCAAGGTGCCCGAACTCACCTCGGTGGAACCGGTGTAGGCGTAGGTGCCGGTGAGGGAAACCGTGCCGGCCCCTGTCTTCACCAGCGAACCGGTGCCGGTCACCGCTCCGCTCAAGGTGATGTCGAAAGGTGCGGAAAGGGCATCCGTGGCGTGGAGCGTGAAGGTGTTCGCGGTTACGACCGGGAGATCGCTGGTCCACGTTCCCTTCGCGCCAAGCACGCCGCCATCGAGGCGGACCGTGGCGACGAACCCGGGATCGCTTGAGCCCTTCACGAGACCGCCGGTGCCGACGAACATCTCGCCGCCGCCGACATGCAGCACGCTGGTGCCGGTGAGGGCGCCCTGGCCGAACTGTACCCGCTCGGCCGTGGCCGTGCCGCCGTGGACGTGCATGATCGCGTTCCCTGCAGTCGGAGCGCCGAGCAGGACGCCCGCTACGGTATCGGTGCTGGTGAAGGTTCCGCCGTTCACATCGAGGACCGACCAGCGGCCGCCGTTGTTGAGGCCCACGGTTACCGCTCCGCCGACCGTCAGCGAGCCGAGGTCGATGCGGGCGGAGACGGACGAGTTGGCGGTCGCGGAAGTGGCCATGTCCAGATTCCCGGCGATATCAAGCGCGCCTCCATTCACGAAGAGACCCTGCGTGAGCGACCCTGCGGCAGGCTCGGTGGAGAAATTCAGTGAGCTGCGGCCGATGCTCATGCTCGAGGCGGTCATGGTGCCGCCCGCGACATAGATCATGTAGCCGTTGTTCGCGTTACCCAGCGCATTCAACCCGCCATTGAAACTGGCGGTGCCGTCGAAGATCTCGAAGGTGGCGGTAGTGCTGCCTGCGTTCGTCACATTCGAGGTCGCGGACATCGTGACCGATCCGCCGAAGACGCTGAAGCGTCCGTTGTTCCCCACCGTGAGTGCGGTGCCGTTGATCGAAGCGGTGGCGTCGAGTTCCAAAGCTCCGCCGGTTGCGGATGTCGCGCCGGTATAGGTGTGCGCGGCGGTCAAGATCATCGTGCCGGCACCGAGTTTCGTTAGCGAGCCGTCTCCCGAGAGCACTCCCGAGTAGGTCGTCCCCGCTCCGTTCCCGCCGACGGTCAGGGTGACTGGACCGGTCAAGGTGTTGGTGAGGGCAAGGTCCTTGGATCCTTCCAAGGCCCCGAGGGTTGCCGCAACGTTCGAGTCGAAGCTCAACGTGCCACCGGCATTGTCGTAAACGAGCGTGCTGTTCTGAAGGGCGCTGCCGTTGAATACCGAGAGCGTTGCCGCCGGATTCGTGATCGTTGTGGGTCCGGAAAAGGTGTTTGTTGCGACCAGCTCCAAGGTGCCCGAACCGGCGTGCACCAGCGAACCCGTGCCGCTGATGACGTTGGGCATCGAGAACAGGTCGGAGCGATTCACGACCAGTTCCCCGTTGTTGGTGATGTTTCCGATGACCGATCCCGTGGTTCCTCCGCTACCAAGCTGAAGGCTGCCGTTCGAGATAGTCACGGCCTCGGCAAAGGTTGCGTCTCCGCCCAAGGTCAGTTTGCCCAGTCCCGTCTTCACGAAGGAAGCCGCGCCGAAGTTGCCGATGGCATTGGCGAGCGTCACGTCGTTGCCGTTCGTGTCGAAAGTGACGATACCGCCGTCGAGCGAGATCACGCGGTTTGAGATGTCCTGCGTGTTGCCGCTTGCCCACACGAGGGACGAACCGGTCATCGTGAGATTGCCGTTACCCAGGCCGCCGCTGGCGAAAGTGGTGGTGCCGGCGGACAGGGTGACGCTGCCGGTGAAGTCGTTCGATCCGAGGAGCGCGAGGGTGCCGGGACCTGTCTTCGTCAGCGTGCCGCCCCCCGAGACCGTACCGCTCAATGTGATGCTATCCGCAAGCGCTGCGGTATCGATCACCGTGTTCGTGGTCATGGTGACCGGTGCGGAGATGGTGTGAGTGCCTGCGCCATCCAATAGCGAGGAGTTGCTTGCGCCATTGTTGAGGATCAAAGAGCCGCCGGAGCCTTGGGCGATGGTATAGCCGTTCGCCGCGCTGAGGAAGGTGATGGCTCCCACGGTCTTGCTGCCGTCGAGCGTGACGGTGGCGGGGGCTGTGAGCGAGAGATTGAAATTGGCGGTAGCGCCTTGGGCATTCGGGAAGATGCCGTTCCAGTTGGCCGAGTTTGCCCACGAGCCGTCCCCGTTCGTGACCCAGTCCCGGACCACTCCGCTGGTCTGGATTTCCAGTTTCACAAAGCCACCGGAGGCGCTGAAGCTGTAGAGGAAACCCGGCTGGGGATTCGCGACACTCAAGGAAGTCGGGCCTGCACCACCGATGGCACCGGTGTAGGC
>CBFGPU010000107.1:0-7208 GCA_965650715.1 uncultured Haloferula sp.
TTCACATACTCATGCCCAGAAACTGATTGTCAGACAGTTAATCGAGCGCCTACGGGAATTCGGAGTCATGGAATTCGCCGAAATCTGGTGGGACTACGATCTCCCCTCCGGATGCGACTGGGATAAGGAAATCCGGGAGAAATTTGAAAATGCCGCCGGCTACTTCGTGCTCGGGAGCGAGGATTACATCAAGAGCGAGTATATCCGGACGGTCGAATGGCCGGCGATCGAAAAGCGGGTGAATTCCGGCAAGGCCGAACTTTTCTGGGTAACCATGGATCGGCCGGTTGGCAGCTATACGGCGCCGATCGAGCTTTCGAGATTCCAGACGGCAGCTGGAAGATCGGCTCCCCTAAAAGACATCGAGCCCGGTAAGAAGGCGGAGTTTTTAACGGATCTCGCCGAAGAGATCGCAACCTACTTGGTAAGCGAGATCCGGCCCAACCCGAGGGGAAACCCTCGCCCGGCAGGTCCTGTCGAAATCGAGGCCCTCTATCTGGAGGCACTTCGCAACCAATGTGCGCGTCTGGTAAACCGAGACCGCTACCTGCCGATGCAGAAGCTCTACGTCAGGCTCAAGGCCGACGAGCGGACCTCGGAGGAAAGAAAGGCG
Organism: uncultured Haloferula sp.; assembly: GCA_965650715.1. Taxonomy (GTDB): domain Bacteria; phylum Verrucomicrobiota; class Verrucomicrobiia; order Verrucomicrobiales; family Akkermansiaceae; genus Haloferula. The sequence continues at coordinate 614 of CBFGPU010000107.1, forward strand.
GGCGAGGAGCTCGCCAAGCGCCATATCAAGGCCAACCTTGCCAGCAAAGGCGGAGACAATTCCAGCAAAACCCCGGCATCGATCATCGAGGAGCACCTCAAGAAGATGACGGAGGTCGAGCAACTGCCGAATGAAGCGAGCGCGCATTTCTCCGCAACGCCGGCAAGCGATGCACTGGAGGATATCTTCCAGAAAAACAGGTTCCTGGTCGTCAGAGGCGACCCGGGGAGCGGCAAAACGGTCCTGTGCTGGAAGATTGCGGCCAGCATGGAAGCGGCGTGGCGCGAGGGATTCGAATCCCGTTCGCCAAAGGGAGCACGCAAGATTACCGAGTTCGGCCTCGCGCGCCTGCCGATCCTGATCTCCATCCGCGATTATGCCAAGGCTTGCCGGATGCAGAATCATCCGGTTCCGCTCGAGGACTTCGTCGGCCGCCATTTTGCCAGGGAAGACAGCGAGTTGTCCGTGGACCCTTCGAGTTTCAACGGTTTCCTGATGGAGCAAATCGCCAGCGGCCGGGCGATCATCCTTTTGGACGGCTTGGACGAGGTTCCCGCGATGGACCGTTATCGCATCGTCGAATCGATCCAGAACTTCCTGGGTGACCACATCCTGAAAGGGATGGAGGAGTCCAAGGACGATCCGGGGAATACAGGCGGAAACCAATTGCTGATCACCAGCCGTCTTGCCGGATATGAACTTGCGCCGATCACGGACAACTCGTTCCGGCACTTCATCATCCGGCCGTTCGACGAGCAGGCCATCGAGGACTACTGCCGTCACTGGGCAGAAATGGTCTTCCGGCCGCGGACTCCGAATTTCGGCTCGCTGGGGGATGCACTGGTGGCGGCATTGCTGAGGGAATCGAATCCCGCGATCCGGGATCTCGCGAGGAATCCCTTGCTACTCCAAGTCCTCTGCGAATTGGCTGCCCCCAGGGAACTTCCCGAAGGGTCCTCGCCCGCCGACCAACTGAGGCACCTGCCGCGCAGCCGGGCCGAGATCTACCGGCAGGCGATCACCACCATGTCCAACCGGTGGAAGCTTGCCTACGAGTCCGTGGCGGAGAGAAACGATCATGTTAGGAATCTGCTGGAGCCCGGCAAGATGGAGGAACTGCTGTCGCACGTGGCCTATGAAATGCACAGCAACGAAGTGCTGACCCGAGCCACCGCCACACAGCTCTCGGAATGGCTGGAGATCGCATTGACCCGGGTCGAGCGAACCCCGACCTACACCATGGCCCCCGAAGACGTGTCGCGCACGATCACCGCCCTCATGAACCTGGTACGCACCCATCTCGGTGTCATCTCCGAGAGCGCGCCGGGGGTCTTCCAATTCCATCACCTCACCTTCCAGGAGTACCTCGCCGGGCGGGCGAGTTGCGTGGATTTCAACGGCTGGAAGTGTCCCGAAATGCTGGGTACCGAGTTGGCGGGCAAGCTATTGGACCAGCGCTGGCGGGAACCGGCATTGCTGGCCTTCGGGCATGCGGGAATCGCTTCGAGGAGCGATCCGGCAGCGCCCCCTCCGTCCGCGATCATTGACTCCATCGTGAAGGCATGGGACGGAGGCAGCCTTGATGTGACTCCTGAGGAGTCGGCATTGCTGGCCGGCTCGCTGGTTCTCGAACTACCGGATGACCTGCTGCCCGACTCATTGGACCGGGCCATCCGTGGACTCGTCACTTGCTACAAGACCTGGGGGGAAGCGGAGGTGCAACAAGAGACCCTGAAGCCGTTCGTCCAAGGTCTCACCAAGCTGCGGCGGCGGATGAAGGCACTACTTGATGCGAAGGGCAACAACCCCTTCGACCGGGTGGCGGCGCGGATTATCGAGGAGGACTGTGGCCTGAGCCCGGCTCTGGCTCGAATCTGCGTTGACCGCGGATGGCTCACCCCGCCGGTTCTCTCCGCGTTTTCCAAGGCGCGCCGCCACGACCGGAAGGAATGGAACTGGCCTCTTCACCAGGGTCTCCGGCGGGCCGTTCTGGATCGCGACGACCTTGAGCCAAAAGCCTTGGCGGAGTTCGACAAACCGGACTCATCTTCGGGTATCCAAGCACGCAACAACCATGACCGGGCGATCGACGCCTGGCGCGAGCAGAAGCTCGCTGAAGCCGAACGCGTCGTCCGTCCCCGATTGGAACTCCAGCCCTCGATCAAGGCCCTGCTAGCCCCCTCGATTCCCCGGTTGCGCGAGCGTCACCCCCTGCTCTTTCGAACGATCATCGCATTGTGCGGAGGGTTCAGCGACTTCCAATGCGCCCGTTGGGTCCGGGAGTATGCCGATATCTCGGTGTTTCTGCAGCAGAATGACGGCGTGAGGGATGTCATGATCAACGACGCTCCCGAGTTGTTCCTGACGCGGTGGGGATCGGAGGATACGATCTACAACATGGCGGTCTATCTGGATATCAAGCAGGAGGGGCGGACCACCCTCATCCAAGAGTATCCGGAATTCAGCGTGGAGAGCATCTCCCATGACCCTACCGCGTCCATGGTTGAAATCCTAGGCGCTTTTATCAACCAGACGGACTTCAAGGACGAGAGTCTATTGGCTCTCCTTCGGCAACTGGCGGAGGCCAGTACGGATCCGGAAGTTGCGGCGGAGGCGTGGGTGGCCCTGCTCGCGGCGGGTCAGAGCAGCGGCGTTCCTACGGATCCCAAGGTTCTGGATCTTGCTGTCTGGCACTGCGAACGAATCACCGATTCCTTGCGCGATCCCGTACTCCGCTTCTCCACGACCAACAGTTCGAAGGATCCCTCTTCCGACCACGAAGGGATCGACAGTCTCTGGAAGGTATTGGACCGCTGGCTGCCGAGCCTTCCAGACCACCAGGCGGCCATGATTCTGCGCATGGTCATGCAAGCCATGGCGGAGGTCAGCGGGGAGCCGGTGCGGCCGACGGGGATGAAACAATTTGGCGACTCGCACCCCGAGACCGCGCTGGTTTTATGGGCCGAGAACTGGGCTTCCGCCTTGGCGGGTCGAAGCGACGATGAAGTTTACAACCTCGCGGTGGCCCTTGATACCATGAAGTTCGGGACGGAACCGATCATCGTATACCGGCAGCTCGAAGCCATTGTCAAAGCGGCCAATTTCCAATTCGTCGACGGTTCCCGCGACTATCTGGCAGAGTCGCCCGGCACCTCGACGGAGGAGGAGATTGTCGACCACTTCCTCCTCATCCTCCAATTCCTCTGCGAGGTCGCGGGAGGGTTTCATCCGGATTTCCGCGCCGGGCTGTTCAACGTGGTTGCCGGAGAGCTGCTCAAGAAACCGGGCCCTCATCCGATCATGCTGCTTTTGCTTGCGGATTATCTCGATGCGCCCTCGGAGGATGGCTTCCCCATCGCACGGGAAGAATTCGAGGCGATCCGGCGCGCATTGTCGTCCGCTCCCGGCGGGCAGCATTCCGGACTTTCCAGCGATTGGAAGATGGCGGATGCCCTTTCGGAAAATCGCGATTCCAAGCATGCGGAAACGGAGGAAGTCATACGGCTGTGCTTGTCCGACGCGCCTTCCTCAGCCGATGGCTGGAAAGCGCTCGGCATTCTGCTCGCGTGCCAATTCGTTCTTCGTTCGGTCCAGTCCTCGGATATCCACGGAGATCTCTGGTTCTCATTGAAGAACAACGTGCAGTTGAAGACCGCAATCGATTCAACAGCCCTCGGACAAGCATTGACCCAGGCTGGATCCAAGGGACTGACCTTGAACTCGACCACCGCCCGCTTCATCGAGGATCTGGCCAACATCGGATCGGAGGAAGCGGCATGCATCTTGCGCTGCATCCTTCCTTTGTTCGGCCAAGTGGCTCCCACGGAGATATCGCGTCTGCGTTCCTGGGTCGAAGGCGACCACAAGATGCAGATCGGGGCGGGGATCGCGGAGTTGCTTTCGGTGCATGCCGCATTGTTGCTGGCTGAGAATATCCCGGTACTCGAGCCGGAATGGATCGAGCCGATCTCCGAACTGGCCCACGAGGGAGATGACTGGGCGGCGGCGAGAGCACTTCTGGTCCTGCAAGGTCCATTCACCTATGTGAATCGCGGGGACCGGCGGAGGCGTTTGTCCGTGTTGGGAACAAAAGCCATCGAGAAGCTGGTCGGTCATTACTTCCGGAAATGTCTCACCGCAGCCAACCAGAACATCCTCTGGCTGGCATTCGACGATTTGCACTTTGACAGTGCGGATGCCCCGGAGGTGCTGCAAGCGTGTAGGCATCCCGAAATGGAGCAGCTGTCCGGCCTGTCTTACTTTTTCGGTTTCGGAAGCTGGACGAATGAGACGCTCTCGGCCTTTGCCGAGAAGCTAGCCAACAATCCCGAATGCTGGAACGATTCATTCCTGATGGGATATGGCAACCAGGTATTCTACCAGCCCTCGTCCGAAATTCCGGAGGCCTTGCACCTCATCATGGCGGAAAGAATCCAATCACGGCGAATCACCGCACATCTTCTCCCCGAGGAGCTGTCCTACGGGCTGGTCATTGGCGTTTGTCGCCGGGCGCTCCGGGAACAGGATCGAGATACCGCCCATACGAGGGCGGCGGAGTTCCTGTCGTCCACCTGTGAATGCCTTCGCGAAGGAGTTCCCAACGGGACCATGGCCAAGACCTGCTCGGATCTTGCCGAATCGTCGATGCAGCGGTACGGGACCCTTCCCGAGGATTGCTGGCCCGAGGTGGAAGCCTACATCGACGACGACCGGCTGTTCGATCTGGTCGTCAGATGGCTGGTGGCCGAGCTTTCCAGTTGGTGCGAGTGGAAAAGCCGCGAAGTCTTGCCAACAACGCCGAAGGAAATCTATTCCGGAAGGTTGAGGAACGCGCTGTTGTGTATCCTCACGGTCATGACCGAGCGAAAGCGGGATGAATTCGCTCTTTTGACCGAAGACCTGAAGGAAACCGGGACCGATCTTCCGCTATTGCTGGCCAAAGCCGCCGTCGATCACGGCAAGGTCCTGGCCCGGATGTCCGCGATCACGCTCCTGAGCCGACTGCCGAATTTGGATGCCGAAATGGTGATGCGGGTATTCGCCGCAGCCGTCCGCGATGACGCCAAGGTAAGGGACCGGGCATTGATGCTGCTGCCTCATTTCCGGAACTTCACCGCCACCAACGCATTCCTGGATTCGGCCCTTGGGATCGTCAAAAGCCGCGCTCCGGCATCCGTGGTCCTGGCCTATGCCCAGATGCTGGTCGGTCTGCTCGGCGCAAACCAGGTTCAGGACAACTTAAAGCGCCGGGAGATCGTCAACACGCTGAGGCAGGCGGCCGGACATCCACAAAACATCCGGATCCTGGCTCATTTGGCGGGCGAGGGATCGAAAGATCATCCGCGCGAGCTCCACAAGGACGGCAGACTTGACCAAGCGCTGCTGGCGGTGATTGCCAAACGCTACTCCTCCTATTTTGAGAACGTCTAGTTCTACCCCCGATTTGCCGCCACGCCTTGCCGGGTGTGGGAGGGACGAGGGACGCACCCCCTCCTTGGGGGAAATTCACCGATTTTTCGCATCGCGGAGCGTGGCGGCGGCGTTATGATAGGCAGCGCATCATGCAAACATCCTCCGAGAAGCTCCGTGCGGCGTGGAACCGGCAGGCCGCGGTCGTGGCGAGAAAGATCAACCTGGGATGGTGGATCGAGACCGCCTCGGTGCCGCTGGTGACGGTGGGCTTGATCGGTGCCTGCGTGCTCTTGCTGGTGCGCCGGGAATTGCCGGACTCGCAGCCGTGGGTGCTGTGGACTTCCGCGGGAGCGGTGGTGGCCGTGCTGGCCGGGATCGCCTGGGGGGTGGCGCGCCGCCGTTTCGAGACACCGGAGCAGTCGATGGTGCGGATCGAGGCGTCGATGCGCTTGAGGAACGCGCTTTCCGCCGCGACTGCGGGGGTGGCACCTTGGCCGGAGATGCCGCCGAAGGTGGATGCGGGGGTGGATTGGGAATGGAAGCGGGTGCTGGTGCCGCCGGTCGCGGCGCTTGCCTTTCTCGCGGCGGGTTTGCTGATCCCGGTTTCCGCCCGGACTTCAGGGAATGCGGATCATCTCGACCAACCGCAGGCGTGGAAGAATCTGGAGAGCGATCTGGAGAAACTCGATCAGGAAGAGGTCATCGATGAGACCTACATCGAGGAGATGAAGAAGAAGCTCGAAGAGCTGAAGGCCCAGGAAGAAGAGGAATGGTTCAGCCACTCCTCGCTGGAAGCGACGGACACGCTCAAGAAGGAGCACTCGGCGGCGGTCGAGAAGCTGGAGCGCGAACTCTCACGCGCGGACAAGGCGCTGGGGAACCTGGAGAAGAACGCCGGCGGGATGTCGGCGGCGGAGAAGGAGAAGCTGCTGAATCAATTCGATCAGGCGCTGCAGGGGCTGCAGAACGGCGCGTTGAAGCCGAACGAGAAGCTGTTGAACCAGCTCAAGAATCTGGACCCGAACGCGCTTGGCAAGCTGAGCCCCGAGCAGATGCAGCAGCTCAAGGAGGGCATGAAGAAGGCCTGCCAGGCTTGCAAGGATTGCCAGGGCGGGAAGGGCGACGAGTGGGCGGACGAGCTGATGGACGGCGCCCGAAGCACGCCCGTCGCCGCGCAGCGCAA